>NZ_BAAAMU010000216.1:0-9687 GCF_039529435.1 Nonomuraea maheshkhaliensis | reverse complement strand
CCGCCCCCTGGCGGGGCCGGCGCTTCTGCCCGGCCGACGGCTGCGGCGTGGGCGTGAGCCGTTCGACGCCCTGCTGGTTGGCGCAGGCCAGCACCGGCAGGCAGTCCTGCCCCGATCCTTCGGGATCGGGTGTCCGGCCGGACCTGGGCCGCGGCGTCGAGGTCGGCGTGGCCGGCTCGTCGGGGGTGGACCTGGTGGTGGGGACCGCCTGGCCCACGCGGCCGAGCACCTCGTCGGTGGTCTTGTCCAGCCCGTCGGTGAGCGGCTGTGTCGCGCCGCCGGTGAGCGTGTCGACGGTGCCGGTGACCGCGCCCACGACGTCGCACAGCGTGTTGGTCACCCCGGCGAGCAGGCCCCCGTCGCGCGTGCAGTCCTGGGCCGCGGCCGAGGCGGCAGGCGCCGCGACCGGGACGGCCGCCAGCGCCACCGCGAGAACTCCTGCCGAGATCGCGGTCCTGCTCCCCATCCGTCCCCTCCTGCGTCGCTTCTGGAGGAAATCTTTATGGACATCGGACCTCAGACGCAGGCTTTTCGCGGGTAACGTTGCGATTCGGTACCGACTAGTGATACGCGAGAAGGTCTCTCGTTCCCCGGCGGCCGCCTGTGAGCCCTGGGGGCCCTGGGGGCACGGCCGGTCAGTCGAGGGACGACACGTCATCGAGGGCCTCTCGGATCTCTATCGGCAGCACCACGTCCTCCGCGGGGAGGATGCCTTTGAGCTGCGCGTGCGTACGGGCCCCGACGATGGCCGAGGCGATGCCCGGCTGGTCGCGTACCCAGGACAGGGCCACCGCCAGCGGTGACACGCCGAGGCCGTCGGCGGCGGTCATGACGGACTCGACGACCCGGCGCGACCGTTCGTCCAGATAGGGGCGGACGAAGTCGGCGAAATGGGGAGTCGCCGCGCGCGAGTCGGCGGGGATGCCGGTGCGGTATTTGCCGGTCAGCACCCCGCGCCCGAGCGGCGACCAGGCCAGCACGCCGACGCCCAGGTGGGCCGCGGCGGGCAGCAGTTCGCGCTCGGGCTCGCGGGCCAGCAGCGAGTATTCGGCCTGGGCCGCGGTGATCGGGATGCGGCCGGGGATCATCTTCTGGGTGACGGAGGCGGCGGCCAGCTGCCAGCCGGCGTAGTCGCACACGCCCGCGTAGACGGCCCGGCCGGAGGAGACGATCGCGTCGAGCGCGGCCAGGGTCTCCTCCAGGGGCACCTCGGCGTCGTAGGTGTGCAGCTGCCACAGGTCGACGTAGTCGAGCCCGAGGCGGTTGAGCGAGTCGTCCACCGCGGCGATGAGATGGCGCCTGGAGGCGTCGCGCGGCCGCCGGCCCGTCGGCGTCACCACGGCCTTGGTGGAGATCACCAGCTCCGAGCGCGGCACGGAGTCGCGCAACATCCGGCCGAGCAGCCGCTCGGCGTCGCCGCCGGTGTAGACGTCGGCCGTGTCGACCAGGTTGCCGCCCGCGTCGAGGAACGTGCGGAGCTGGGCGGCGGCCTCGTCCGCGTCGGTGTCACGCCCCCAGGTCATCGTGCCGAGCCCCACCCGGGACACCGACAGGCCGCTCAGGCCGACATAGCGCTGCTCCATGATCCCGCCAGGTTACCGTCCAGGCCGATGAAACGTTGTGATCGACGCCTGCGACACTTACGTGATGACCACGCTGCTTCTGGCCCGGCACGGGCTTACGGACCTCACCGGGCCGGTGCTGGCCGGCCGTACCCCGGGGGTGCATCTGAGCGAGGCGGGAAGGGCGCAGGCCGCCGCGCTCGCCGGGCGCGTCGCGAGCGTCAGGCTCGACGCCATTGTCTCCAGCCCGCTCGAGCGCTGCCGGGAAACGGCGCAAGCGGTCGCGGAAGGACGCGGCGCCGATGTCTCGATCGACGAACGTTTCATCGAGTGCGGCTACGGCACGTGGACCGGCCGGCCGCTGAAGGAACTGGCCGAGGAGCCGCTGTGGCAGGTCGTGCAGGCCCATCCGAGCGCGGCGACGTTCCCGGAGGGGGAGCCGCTGGCCGTGATGCAGCACCGGGCCGTGGCGGCCGTCAGGGAGTGGAATCAGCGCCTCGGGAGTAAGGGTGTCTACCTGGTCTGCAGCCACGGCGACGTGATCAAGGCGATCGTCGCGGACGCCCTGGGCCTCCATCTCGATCAGTTTCAGCGCATAACGGCTGATCCGGCGGCCCTCACCGTCATTCGCTACGCCCCCTTGCGCCCCTTTCTTCTCAGGCTTAACGACATGGGGGATTTGAGGCTTCCTGAGGATTCGGAGGAGAAAGACGGGGGAGAAAACATCACCGGGAGCGATGCCGCCGTCGGCGGCGGGCCCGGAACCACGTAAGGTCAGGCTATGCCGGTCTTCGACTACGACCCACCAGAGAGGTTCGTCGCCGGTGCCTTGGGGCAACCGGGCGCACGGGTCTTCTATCTGCAGGCCAGGGCCGAGGGCAGACTGACCACGGTGGCGCTGGAGAAACTGCAGGTGGCCGCACTCGCGGGCAGGCTGGACGAGCTGCTCGACGAGGTGCTGCGGCTCAGCGGGGGCGCCGCCCAGGTGCCGGCGCTGGCCCCGGCCGACCTGGCCGACGACGCGCCTCTCGACGTGCCGCTCGCGGAGGACTTCCGCGTCGGCACCATGGCGCTGACCTGGGACGCCGAGAAGTCGCAAGTGGTGATCGAGGCGCAGGAGGCCGTCGACGAAGACGATCTCGAACGGGCCGATCCCGCGGTGCTGCGCGTGCGCATCAGCGCGGGGGCGGCGCGGGCCTTCACCCAGCGAGCCCTGCAGATCGTCGCGGCGGGCCGACCGCCGTGCCCTCTGTGCGGGCAGCCGCTCGACGCCGCCGGGCACGTCTGCGTCCGTCTCAACGGCTACCGCGGGGGTGAGGCGGCTTCATGACCGCTCCGGAGAGCGAACCGGCCGTCAAGCACTCCCAGCAGCCGCAGCTGATGCGGGACGAGGAGGCGCTGACGCTGCTCCGTGACGGGAGCATCGAGGTCGCGGGCCGCCTGGTCGAGGCGACCAACATGACGCTCTACTGCTCGGTCAAGCTGGGCGCGCGCTCGGCCGCCTGCGTCTACAAGCCCGTACGCGGCGAGCGCCCCCTGTGGGACTTCCCCGACGGCACCCTCGCCGCCCGCGAGGTGGCCGCCTTCGAGGTCTCGCAGGCCACCGGCTGGCGCATCGTGCCGCCCACGGTCTACCGCGACGGCCCGTTCGGGCCGGGCATGTGCCAGCTGTGGATCGACACCGAGCGCGAGATCGACCTCATGCGGCTGGTCAAGAGCCGCAACCCGGTGGTGCGCCGGATGGCGGTGTTCGACGCGGTGGTCAACAACGCCGACCGCAAGGGGGGCCACCTGCTGCCGCTGCCCACCGGCCACGTCTACGGGGTCGACCACGGGGTCTGCTTCTCCGCGGAAGACAAACTCCGCACGGTGCTGTGGCAGTGGCGCGGCAAGCCGCTGGCCCGCGAGGCGGTGGCGGTGCTGGCCAAGCTGGAGCGCGACCTGGAGTCCGGCTCCCTGGGGCGCAGGCTGCGCGAGCTGCTGACGCTGGCCGAGGTCGAGGCCACCTGGCACCGGGTCAGGCGGCTGCTCGACACCGGCGTGCACCCCTACCCGTCGGAAGGATGGCCGGCCATACCCTGGCCCCCCATCTGAGGTAGGTCAAACCCGTTTAATACCCTTTGACCATGTGCACGCTGATCGTGAAGACCGGGCCCCGGCTGACGCTCATGGGCGTGCGGGACGAGTTCGCCGATCGGCCGTGGGAAGGGCCGGGCGAACACTGGCCCGACTACCCGGGCGTGATCGGCGGGCGCGACCTCAAGGCGGGCGGCACCTGGCTGGCCGTGCATCCGGCGGCCCGCCGCGCGGCGGCGCTGCTCAACGGGCACGGCAGGGCGGCCGAGGAGACGACCAAGGTCTCGCGGGGCGACCTGGCGCTGAAGGCCGCGTACACCGGAGAGCTGCCAGAAGGCGACCTGAGCCGTTACGACCCCTTCCACCTGGTGCTCGCCGGCCTGGCCCGGGTGCGGCTGCTCAGCTGGGACGGCGAGCGGGCGGTCCGCACCGACCTGCCCGCCGGCACCAGCATGGTCGTCAACTCGGGCCTGGACGCCGAGAGCGAGCGGGTACGCGCCTACCTGCCCCGCTTCCGCGACAGCGACGACTGGCGCGAGCTGATCCAGGAGGAGCCGTCCGACGACCGCGGCGCCCTCATCATCCGGCACGAGCTGCCCGACGGCCGGCTCTTCGCCTCCCTGTCGGTGATGGAGGTCGTGATCGACCCCGGCGAGGTCACGTACGACTTCGCCGACCTGACCGCCGATCGGGACGGATAGGCTCAAAGGCATGAGATCGTGGTCTGCCCAGAACGTTCCAAAGCTCCCAGGTGAGAGCATTCCGCTGAGTCTCTACGACACCTCCGCCAAGCAGGTGCGGCAGACCGATCCCGGTCCTGTCGCCAGGATGTACGTCTGCGGCATCACCCCCTACGACGCCACCCACCTCGGCCACGCCAACACCTACCACGCCTTCGACCTCGTGGGCCGCGTCTGGCGCGACGCCGGCCACGAGGTGCACTACACGCAGAACGCCACAGACGTGGACGATCCGCTGCTGGAACGGGCGGAGCAGACCGGCATCGACTGGCAGGAGCTGGCCGAGCGCGAGATCGAGCTGTTCCGCGGCGACATGGAGGCGCTGCGGATCCTGCCGCCGCGCGAATACGTCGGCGTCACCGAGGTCGTCGGCCGGGTGGCGGACCTGATCTCCCAGCTGACCGCCAAGGGCGTCACCTACGACCTCGACGGCGACGTCTACTTCAGCGTGGCCGACGCCCCCAAGTTCGGCCAGGTGTCCGGCTACGACGAGGCGGAGATGACCGCCCTGTTCGCCGAGCGCGGAGGCGACCCCGAACGGCCCGGCAAGCGCGACCCGCTCGACTGGCTGCTGTGGCGGGCCGAGCGGCCGGGGGAGCCCGCCTGGGACTCCCCGCTGGGCCGGGGCCGCCCCGGCTGGCACATCGAGTGCACCACGATCGCCCTCGACCACCTGGGCCCCGGCTACGACGTGGCCGGCGGCGGCTCCGACCTGATCTTCCCGCACCACGAGTGCGGCGCCTCCGAGGGGCACGCCGCGACCGGCGAGTGGCCGTTCGCGAAGTTCTACACCCACGCCGGCATGGTGGCGCTCGACGGCGAGAAGATGTCGAAGTCGAAGGGCAACCTCGTCTTCGTCTCCCGGCTGCGGCGCGAGCACGACCCGATGGCGATCAGGCTCGTGCTGCTGGCCCACCACTACCGCGCCGACTGGGAATACGTGCCGGGGCTGATGACCGAGGCCGAGCGCAGGCTGGCCCGGTGGCGCTCGGCCACCGCCCTGACGTCGGGGCCGCCGGCGGAGGAGCTGCTGGCGACGGTCCGTGCCCGGCTGGCCGACGACCTCGACTCGCCGGGCGCGCTGGCCGCGATCGACGACTGGGCCGAGCGCGCCCTCACCGAAGGCGGCTCGGACCCCGCCGCCCCCGCCCTGGTCAAGGACCTCACCGACGCCCTGCTCGGCGTCGCACTCTGACTCATCACCCCCGCTGGGCCCGGCCGGAGACGGCCGGTCCTTTTCTTTGGGGACGGCCCTGGCACGAGAGCCGGCCTTGCCGTGCTAGCCTGATTGTCAGTAGTACTGATGATTTGAAGGGCTGACAATGATCCTCATCACCGGAGGGCTGGGCTTCATCGGCACGGCCACCACCCGCGCCCTGCTCGACATGGGCGAGTCCTGCGTGCTCGTCCAGCGCCGCCCCGCCGACATCCCCGCCGCCTTCGCGGCCGAGGCCGGCGAGCGGCTGTTCGTCGAGCGGGCCGACCTCCACGACGAGCGCGCGCTGCTCGCCGTCGGCGATCGCCACAAGATCACCGGCATCCTGCACCTGGCCGGCTCCATGCCCTGGCCGCCCGGCGGGCACGAGCCCCTGGAAGGGGCGGAGCGGGCGATCAAGAGCCTGCTCAACGTCTACCGGGCCGCCCAGGAGTGGCAGGTGCGCCGCCTGGGCCTGGCCGGCACCATCGGCGTGTACGGCGGCTCCGGCGTCGAGGAGGGCCCGCTGGCCGAGGACCTGCCGCTGGCGATGACCGCGCCCCACCCCATCCCCGGCTTCAAGAAGATCGCCGAGCTGCTGGCCGACCACCTGCGCCAGGTCCTCGACCTGGAGACCGTCTGCTACCGCATCGGAGCCATCTGGGGCCCGCTCGGGCACAATCCGTCGCCGTTCTTCGCCGCGCCCCAGCTCGTCCACGCCGCCGCCCGCGGCACCGCGCCCGACCTGTCGGTGATCGGGGGCACGGCCCACGCGGACGACGGCATCGACCTGTGCTACGTCAAGGACTGCGGCCGCGCCCTCGCCCTGCTCCAGACGGCCGAGCGGCTGCGGCACCACACGTACAACGTGGCCTCGGGACGGCTGACCACCAACGGGGAGGTCGCCGCGGCGATCAGGAAACTCGTCCCCGGCGCCGACGCCGACCTCCCCGAAGGCCGCGGCCCGGCCGGGGGCCGCACCTGGCTCGACACCACCCGGCTGCGCGATGACACCGGGTTCGAGCCCGCGTACGACACCGAGCGCGGGGCCGCCGACTACCTCGCCTGGCTGCGCGCCGGCAACGAGCGCTAGACGACCTCGACCCGTTCGACCGGTTCGAGCCGCCGGACGGCGCCCAGCTCGCTCGCGAACCACTCGATCGTCAGCCGCAGCCCCTCGGCGGCGGGCACCTTCGCCCGCCAGCCGAGCCGCTCGGCCGCCAGCGCGGTGTCCGGCCGCCTGACCCTGGGATCGTCCACGGGCCTGTCGACGAACCTGAGCTCCGACGACGACCCCGTCAGATCCCTGATCAGCGTGGCCAGCTCCAGCATGGTCAGCTCGTCCGGGCTGCCGATGTTGACCGGGCCGGCGAAGTCGCTGCCGGCCATGGCCAGGATCCCCGCGACGGTGTCCTCGACGAAGCAGATCGACCGGGTCTGCGAGCCGTCCCCGCTGATCGTGATCGGCTCGCCGGTCAGCGCCTGGCGGATGAACGTCGGGATGGCCCGCCCGTCGTACGGGCGCATGCGCGGGCCATAGGTGTTGAAGATGCGCACGATCCCCGTGTCGGTGCCACGCGACTGACGGTAGGCCGTGGTCAGCGACTCGGCGAAGCGCTTGGCCTCGTCGTACACGCTGCGCGGGCCGACCGGGTTGACGTTGCCCCAGTACGTCTCCTTCTGCGGGTGCTCCAGCGGGTCGCCGTACACCTCGCTGGTCGAGGCCAGCACGAACCGGGCGCCCTTCTCCCTGGCCAGCCCCAGCGCGTGCAGAGTGCCGACGCTGCCCACCCGCAGGGTCTCGATCGGATAACGCAGGTAGTCGGCCGGCGAGGCGGCCGAGGCGAAGTGCAGGACGAGGTCGAGCCGGTCGGGGACGTGCACGTACCCCGTCAGGTCGCACTCGATGAGCCGGAACTCCGGCCGTTCCAGCAGATGCTCGACGTTGCGCGGCCCGCCGGTGAGGAAGCTGTCCATGCAGACGACCTCCGCACCCTCGTCCAGCAGCCGCTCGCACAGATAGGAGCCGAGGAACCCGGCGCCCCCGGTGACCAGAGCCCTCATGACGTGACCTCCAAGGCAGCCTCGACCACTTCAGATACCTCGATCTTCAACAGGCCCGGGTCCACCCGCTCCCCGTGCGGATCACCCGTCCTGCCCGCCCACAGCGGCACGTGACGCCAGCCCGGCGGCGGCCCCCACAAAGCGGGGGAGACCGGGCCGAACAGCACCACCGACGGCACGCAGAAGGCCGTCGCCAGGTGGGCCACGCCGGTGTCGCCGCAGACCACCAGCCTCGACCTGCTGACCAGGTCGATCAGGTCGGCCAGGCGGGTGCGCCCGGCCAGCATGCGCTCGGGCGGCAGCCCGGCCAGCTCGGCCACCTTCGCGGCCAGCGGCACCTCCGCCTCGTTCCCGGTGACGACCACGTCGTCCAGCGCCGCGGCCACCTCGGCGAACCGCTCGGGAGGCCAGCGCCGGGCCGGGTACGCGGCGCCCGGATGCACGATCGCGGGCCCCGTACGGTCGGAGACGCCCAGCGTCAGGTCCGCCGGGTCGGCGGGGATGCCGTACCACTCCAGCAGGCCGCACCAGCGCCGCACCTCGTGCACGCCGTCCTGCCACGGCGGCCCGGTGCCGAAGCCGATCAGCCGGCCCGGATCGGTACGCCGCAGCGCCTCGATGCTCTGCGGCCCCTTCCCGTGCAGGTTGACCGCGATGTCCGGCCGCTCGAACGGCACCGGCCCAGGACCCGACACGTCCACCTGGTCGTCCACCGCGCCGGTCAGCGGCAGCAGGGGGCCCAGCGCGCGCGGGGCGGCCAGCGTGATGCGGTGCCCGGGAAAGGCCTGGCGCAGGGCCCGCAGGGCGGGCACGGCCGTGAGCAGGTCGCCCAGGCCGAGCCCGCGCAGCGCCAGCAGCTCTAGGGCCATGACGTCTCCGTGGACGGGCAGACCACGAGCTCTCTCACCTCGCAACCCGCCGGCTGCCGCAGCGCGAACACCACGGCCTGGGCCACGTGCGCCGGATCGTTCAGCCCGGCCTCCGGACCCGGTCTGTACTGTTCGGGACGGCCGTCGAAGAAGCCCGTCCGCATGCCGCCGGGGATCAGCAGGGTCACCCCGATCTCCCCGCGCGTCTCGATGGCCAGCCCCCTGGTGAAGCCGACGACGCCGAACTTCGAGGCCGAGTACGCCGAGGCGTCGCTGAGCGGACGCAGCCCCAGCGTCGAGGCACAGGTGACGACCTTGCCGCGGGTGTGCCTCAGGTACGGCAGCGCCGCCCGGACGACCGCGGCCGTGCCCAGCAGGTTCACCTGGATCACCCGCTCCCAGTCGGCGGCCGGCACGTCCTCCAGCCGCCCGCACGCATCGATGCCGGCCGCCGTCACGACGGCGTCCAGGCCGCCGGCCCGCTCGGCCAGCTCGCGCACCGCCCGCTCGGCCTGCCCGCGATCGGCCAGATCCGCCGTCACGTGCTCGAAGCGCTGGTCGGGCTCGCGCACGTCCACGACGAGCGCCTTCCAGCCCTCCTTCTCCACGGCCTCGGCCGTGGCCAGGCCGAGCCCTGACGCGCCCCCGGTGATCAATACGTTCATCGGATCTCCCTGATCAGATTGCTTGTCGAACGCCCCGGCAGCGTGCTCAGCACGACGATCTCCGCGCCGAGCCTGCCGAGGACCTCGGACTCGGGCAGCGCCTCCCCCTCGTAGTCGCCGCCCTTCACCCACACGTCGGGCCGGAGCTGCTCGATGACGGCCGCGGGGGTGTCCTCGTCGAACACCGCCACGGCGTCCACGCAGCCCAGGGCCCGCAGCACCTCGACCCGGTCGTGCACGTCCACGACGGGCCTGGCCGGGCCCTTCAGCCGGCGTACGGAATCGTCGGAGTTGACGCAGACGACGAGCGCGTCGCCCAGCGCCCTGGCCCGGCGCAACAGGCTCACGTGCCCGGCGTGCAGCAGGTCGAAGCAGCCGCCGGTGGCGATCAGCCGGCCGCCGAGCGCCCGGGTGAGCCCGGCCACCTCCAGCGCCGTGCGCGGACGGTCGCCGAGCTGCTGCTCCCGCACCCGTACGGACGCCGCCCCGCCGCGCTCGACGAAGCGCGACGCCTCG
>NZ_BAAAMU010000215.1:0-10069 GCF_039529435.1 Nonomuraea maheshkhaliensis | reverse complement strand
GACGCACCGACGAAGCCCTCGACAACCTGGTGGGCTTCTTCATCAACACCCTCGTGCTCCGCACCGACCTGTCCGGCGACCCGAGCTTCCAGGACCTGCTCGCCCGCGTACGCCGGACGAGCCTCCAGGCCCTGGCCCACCAGGACGTGCCGTTCGAACGACTCGTGGAAGAGCTCGCCCCGGCCCGGTCCCGCGCCCGCCACCCCCTCGTCCAGGTGATGCTGACGCTGCAGAACACCGCCGAAGCCACCCTGGAACTGCCCGGCACCCGCACCGGCGAGCTGTCCGCCGGCGCGCCGGCCGCGAAGTTCGACCTGGACCTGCGCCTCGTCGAGACCTTCGGCCCCGAGGGCGCGCCCTCGGGCGTGCGCGGAACGCTGATCGGGGCCGCCGACCTGTTCGAGCCGGCCTCGGTCGCCCGCCTGGCGGCTCGCCTGATCGGCCTGCTGGACCTGCTCCTCGCCGACACCCGGGCCCGGCTCGCATCGGTCGACCTGCTCGAACCGGACGAACGCCACCGCCTGCTCACCGAGTGGAACACCGCCCCGGCCCCGGCGGAACCAGCCACGCTGCCCGAACTGTTCGAGGCGCAGGCCGCCCGCACCCCGGACGCGGTCGCCCTCGTGTCCGGCGGCGTCACGGTGACGTACGCGGAGCTCGACACGCGCGCCAACCGGCTGGCCAGGCGGCTGATCCGGCAGGGCGCCGGGCCGGAGTCGGTGATCGGCATCTGCCTGGAGCGCGGGATCGACCTGGTCGTGGCCGCGCTCGGCGTGCTCAAGTCAGGGGCCGGGTACCTGCCGATGGACCCGGCGTACCCGGCCGAGCGGATCGCGTACGCGCTGGCCGACGCCGGGGCCGCCTACGTCATCAGCACCGACGCCCTCGCCGACCGGCTCCCTGACGACGTGCCCCGCCTGCCCGTGACCGACCCCGCCGACTCCGGCGCGCCCGTCGCCGGGGAACGACGGACGCTCGCCCCTGACCATCCCGCGTACGTCATCTACACCTCCGGCTCGACCGGCCGCCCCAAGGGGGTGACGGTCACCCACGCCAACGTCACCGGCCTGTTCGCGCAGACCCGCCCGCTCTTCGGCTTCGGGCCCGGCGACGTGTGGAGCTGGTTCCACTCGGCCGCGTTCGACTTCTCGGTGTGGGAGCTGTGGGGCGCGCTCCTGCACGGCGGGCGGGTCGTGACGGTGCCGTACGCGGTGTCGCGGTCCCCGGAGAAGTTCCTCGCCCTCCTCGAACGCGAGCGTGTGACCGTGCTGAGTCAGACGCCGTCGGCGTTCTACCAGCTCATGGCCGTCGAGGAGCGCCGTCCGGAAGCGGTGGCCGCGCTGCGTGCGGTGGTGTTCGGCGGCGAGGCGCTGGACCCGGGCCGGCTGACCGGCTGGTGGGCACGCCACGGCACCGCCGATGGTCCGCGCCTGGTGAACATGTACGGCATCACCGAGACCACCGTCCACGTCACCTGCCACGAGCTCGGCCCGGACGACGGCGAGCGGGGCAGCGTGATCGGTCGCGGCCTCCCCGGGCTGAGCGTGTACGTCCTGGACGAACGGCTGCGCCCCGTGCCCCCGGGCACTGCCGGTGAGGTGTACGTGGCCGGCGGCCAGCTCGCCCGCGGCTACCTGGGACAGCCGGCGCTGACCGCGGGCCGGTTCGTGGCCTGCCCGTTCGGCGGGCCCGGCACGCGCATGTACCGGACCGGCGACCGCGCCCGCTGGACCGCCGACGGCCACCTCGTCTTCCTCGGCCGCGCCGACGACCAGGTGCAGCTCCGTGGTTTCCGCATCGAGCCCGACGAGGTACGGGCCGTGGTGGCGCGCTGCCCGCAGGTCGGGGAGGCGACGGTCGTCGCCCGCGAGGACACACCTGGCGATCTCCGCCTGGTGGCCTACGTCACGAGCGCCACTGCCGGCGGCGCATCCATCGGGGGCGCTGCTACCGGAGACGCGCAGTCGGCCTCCTCTGGCGACGGGCAGCCGGACTCTGCCGGAGACGCGCTGTCGGACACCGTCCGGCGGTTCGTGGCTGAGCGGTTGCCCGCGCACATGGTGCCCGCCGCGGTGGTCGTACTCGATGCGCTGCCGCTGACCGTCAACGGCAAGCTCGACCGCCGGGCGCTCCCCGCGCCCCAGTACACGTCCGGCGCGGGGCGGGCACCGGCCGATGTTCGGGAAGAGCGGTTGTGCGAGGCGTTCGCCCAAGTCCTCGGGCTGGAGAGGGTCGGCGTTGACGACGACTTCTTCGCGCTCGGCGGACACTCGCTGCTCGCCGTGCGGCTGATGAGCCGGATCAGGACCGTGCTGGGCGTGGAAGCCGACCTCGCGGCGCTGTTCGACGCCCCCACTCCGGCCGGCCTCGCCCGCCGCCTCCCCGACGAGACCGACGGGACGGACGAGAAGGACATGACCTTCGGGACCGGCCCGAACGGCGGGATCGACAGGACCGGAGCGGACAGCGGGGCCGAGAGGACCGGAGCAGGCGGCGGGGTCGGGACGGACGACGGCGGGCAGGTGGGTCGGCGGCCCCGCCCGGCGTTGCGGCCCATGAGCGCGGGGGAGGAGTCCTGATGATCCCGTTGTCGTTCGCGCAGCGCCGCCTGTGGTTCATCGGCCAGCTGGAAGGCCCGAGCGCCACCTACAACATCCCGATCATCCGCCCCCTGCCGGGCCGGACCGACCACGCCGCCCTCGAAGCCGCCCTTCTCGACGTGATCGGCCGGCACCAGGCGCTGCGCACAGTGGTCACGACCGTGGACGGCGAGCCGTACCAGCGGGTGATCCCGTCCGCCGAGCTGACCTGGACGCTGCCGGCCGTGGACGTGGGCGGGACGGACCTGGACGACGCGCTGGCCGCGGCCTCCGCCCACACCTTCGACCTGGCCCGCGAGATCCCGATCCGCGCCTGGCTCTTCCGCTGCGGCGACGACCGGCACGTGCTCGCCGTGGTGCTGCACCACATCGCCGGCGACGCCTGGTCGATGGGCCCGCTGACCAGGGACGTCTCGGTGGCCTACGCCGCCCGGTCCGCGGGCCGGGCGCCGGAGTGGCAGCCGCTGCCGGTCCAGTACGCCGACTACACGATGTGGCAGCGCGAACTGCTCGGCGACGAGACGGACCCCGACAGCGTCATGTCCCACCAGCTCGCCTACTGGCGCGAGACCCTGGCCGGCGCGCCGGTGGAACTGACGCTGCCCTTCGACCGCCCCCGCCCTCCGGTGGCCTCCTACCAGGGCGTCAGCGAACGCCTGGAGCTCCCCGCCGACGTCCACCGGCGGCTGGTCCAGGTGGCCAGGGCCGAGGGCGTGACCGTGTTCATGCTGCTGCAGGCCGCGCTGGCCGTCCTGCTGTCCCGGCTCGGCGCGGGCACCGACCTGCCGATCGGCACGGACGTCGCGGGCCGCACCGACGAAGCCCTGGACGACCTGGTCGGCTTCTTCGTCAACACCCTGGTCCTGCGCACGGACCTGTCGGGGGACCCCACGTTCACCGAGGTCCTGGCCCGGGTGCGGGCGACGGACCTGGCAGCGTTCAAGCACCAGGACGTGCCGTTCGAGAAGGTCGTCGAGATGCTGGCACCGGCGCGCTCGCTGTCCCGGCACCCGCTGTTCCAGGTGATGCTCACCGTGCAGAACGTCGCCAAAACCGTCACGAACGCACCTGCCACCCCGCACTCCGGCTCCTCGGATCCCGGCTCCCCGGATCCGGCCGCTCAGGATCCCGCCACCCAGGCCGCAGCCCCGGATCCGTCCGGCCGGTACGGCGCGGCGAAGGGCAGCGCGGCAAGCGGCGGTGCGGCGAAGGGCGACGCAGTGAGCGGCGGTGCGGCGAAGGGCGACGCAGTGAGCGGCCGTGAGGCGACAGGCGGGTCGCCCGGGTCGTCAGGGGCCCTGGGGGCGAAGTTCGATCTGGAGGTGTCATTCGGTGAGATGTTCGACGCCGCCGGCGCGCCCGCCGGGATGCATGGTGTCGTCACCGCCGCCGCCGACGTCTTCGACCGCGGCGGCGTCGCGGCGCTCGCCGCCCGGCTGACCAGGGTGCTGCACCAGGTGAGCGCCGACCCCGGTGTCCGGACGAGCGCGGTGGACGTGCTCGACCCCGTCGAACGGCGCCGCGTCCTCACGGAGTGGAACAAGGTCGCCTCGGCCGCCGTCCCCGTCCCCGACGACATGCGCCCCCTGGCCACCCGCGCGTACGTCCTGGACGAGCACCTCACCCCCACCCCGATCGGCGTGACCGGCGACCTGTACGTGGCCGCGTCCGGGCAGCGGCCGGAACGGTTCGTGGCCAACCCGTTCACCTCCGACGGGACCGTCCTCTACGTCACAGGCCACCGTGCCCGCTGGACGCCGGCCGGCGAGCTCGTCATCGTCTCCCGTACCAGCGACAAGCCGGCTCCCGACCGCCGGCTCGTCGCGTACGTGGTGCCGGCGCCGGGAGCCGTCGTCGACGTGGCCGAGCTGAGGGAGTTCGTCCGCCGGCACCTGCCCGAGTCGATGGTCCCCGCCGCGCTGGTGACCCTCGACGAGCTGCCGCTGACCCCGAACGGCAAGGTCGACACCAAGAGTCTGCCGATGCCGGACCTCACCGCGCTCGCCGCCACCGGACGCGGCCCCGCCGACCCGCGCGAGGAGCTGGTGTGCGCCGCGTTCGCCGACGTCCTCGGCCTGGCGAGCGTGGGTGCCGAGGACGACTTCTTCGCGCTCGGCGGCCACTCGCTGCTGGCCATCCGCCTGGCCGAACGGCTGCGCGCCCAGGGCATCGACGTCCCCGTACGCGCCCTCTTCGAGACCCCGACCCCCGCGGGCCTGGCCGCCACGACAGGCGCGGAACGGACTGCGGTGCCGCCCAACCTCATCCCGTCCGGCGCCACCGCGATCACCCCGGACATGCTGCCCCTGGTGGACCTGACCACCGACGAGATCGACCGGATCACGGCGACCGTCGAGGGCGGCGCGGCCGACATCGCCGACGTCTACCCGCTCGCGCCCCTCCAGGAGGGACTGCTCTTCCACCACCTGCTCGCCGAGGACGGCGGCAGGGACGCCTACGTGATGCCGACGGTGCTGGAGTTCGACTCCCGCGACCGGCTCGACGCCTTCCTCGACGCGTTGCAGCGCGTGGTGGACCGGCACGACATCTACCGCACCTCCATCGTCTGGGCCGGGCTGCGCGAACCGGTGCAGGTCGTCCGGCGGCACGCCACCGTCCCGGTCGAACGGGTGACCCTGCCGGACGGGCCGGGCGACCCGGCAGAACGGCTCGTGGCGCGGGCCGGACAGAGCATGGACCTCACCCGCGCCCCCATGATCACCGTGCACACCGCCCCCGCACCAGAGGGCCGATGGCTGGCGCTGGCCCGGGTGCACCACATGGTGCAGGACCACATGGCGCTGGAAGTGCTGCTCGCCGAGATCCTCGCGTTCCTGGCCGGACGTGGTGACGAGCTGCCCGAGCCCCGGCCGTTCCGCGACTTCGTGGCGCGGTCGCGCGACGCCGCGGACCGCGCGGCCCACGAACGCCACTTCGCCGGCCTGCTCGGCGACGTCACCGAGCCGACCGCGCCGTTCGGGCTGGTGGACGCGCGGGGCGACGGGAGCGACGTGGTACGCCGGGTCGTGGCGTTCCCCGACGAGGCACAGCGGCGGCTGCGCACGGTGGCCAGGCGGCTGGGGGTCAGCACCGCGACGCTCCTGCACGTGGCCTGGGCCCGGGTGGTGGCCGCGGTGTCGGGCCGTGACGACGTGGTCTTCGGCACCGTGCTGTTCGGCCGCATGCACGCCGGCACCGGCGCCGGCCAGGTCCCCGGTCCGTACATCAACACTCTGCCGGTACGGGTGCGCACCCACGAGCTGACCGTGCTCGCGGCCGTGTCGGAACTGCGTGGGCAGCTCGCCCGGCTGATGGAGCACGAGCACGCCCCTCTCGCGCTCGCCCAGCAGGTCAGCGGCGTCTCCGCGGACACCCCGCTGTTCACCTCGTTCCTCAACTACCGCCACAACACCGGCCGCGATGAAACCGGCAAGGGCGGCGACAGCGGGGACGGCGGTGGCGGGGGAGGGCTAGACGGCATTCGACTGCTGCTTGCTCGCGAGCGCACCAACTACCCGCTCGGGGTCGCGGTCGAGGACGACGGTGACGGGCTCGCGCTGACCGTGGACGCGGTGGCGCCCATCGACCCGGAGGCCGTCGGCCGGCTGCTGCGCACCGTCACGGAAAACCTCGCCGCCGCCCTGGAGGACGCGCTGAACGGCGGCCCCGACGTGCCCCTCGGTGGCATCGACGCCCTCGGCGAGGACGATATGCACCGCATCCTGCACGAATGGAACGACACCTCCGACACGCCCAGCATCCCCGGCACGGCTGGCTTGGTCGGCACGCCCGGCATGGCCCGCACCCCTGGCACGGCCGATACCCCCGACATGACTCTGCCGGAGCTGGTGGCGGCGCAGGCGGTCAGGACGCCTGCCCGGATCGCGGTCGTCTCCGACGGCATGGAGCTGACCTACGCCGAGCTGGACGCGCGCGCCGACCGGCTCGCCTGCGTGCTGCGCGAGCGGGGTGCCGGTCCGGAGTCGGTGGTCGCGGTCGCGATGGAACGGGACGCCGAGCTGGTCGTGGCCCTGCTGGCGGTGCTGAAGTCCGGGGCAGCGTATCTGCCGGTGGACGTCGAGTACCCGGCGGAGCGGATCGCCGCCATGCTGCGCGACGCCGCACCGGTCCTCGTCCTGGCTTCCCCCACGACCGCCCCCATCCTGCCCCAGTCGCCCGTCCCGACCCTCGTCGCAGGGGACCCACCCCACGTCACCGAGCCCGCCACTGCCATTCCTGCCCCTGCGATGGGTGGGCCGTTGCCGGAGCATCCGGCGTACGTCATCTACACCTCGGGCTCCACCGGCCGGCCCAAGGGGGTCGTGATCTCGCATCGGGCGCTCGTCAACCACCTGCGGGCCGCCGCCGAGCGGGTGCCGCTCGGTGTGAACGATCGGATGGTGGCGGTGACGACGGTGTCGTTCGACATCGCGGCGCTGGAGTTGTTCCTGCCGCTGGTGAGCGGGGCGCGGGTGGTGCTGGCGGCCAGGGAGACCGTACGGGAACCGGGTGCTCTGCTGGAGCTGGTCGGGGAGCGTGGCGCGACGGTGATGCAGGCGGTGCCGTCCCTGTGGCGGGCGCTGCTCGACGCCGGCGAGTGGCCGCGTGATGTGCGGATGCTGGTCGGCGGTGAGGCGTTGCCTGGCGAGCTGGCCGCACGTATCACCGGCATGAAGGCATGGGCGGCGAACCTGTACGGGCCCACCGAGGCGACGGTCTGGGCGACGTCCGCCCGGGTGACGGACGGGCCGGTGACGATCGGGCGGCCGTTCGCCAACACGCGCGCCTACGTGCTGGACCGGCAACTGCGCCCCGTCGCCGCCGGGGTCGCGGGGGAGCTCTACCTGGCGGGCGCCCAGCTCGCCCGCGGCTACCTGCGCCGCCCTGGCCTGACCGCGGAGCGGTTCGTGGCCGCCCCGTTCGGACCGGACGGCGACCGCATGTACCGGACGGGCGACCTGGCACGGTGGCGACCCGACGGCACGCTCGAATGTCTGGGCCGGACCGACGACCAGGTCAAGGTGCGCGGGTTCCGGATCGAGCTGGGAGAGATCGAGGCCGTGCTCGAACGGCACGAGCTGGTGGCGCGCGCGTCGGTGGCCGTACGCGACGACGCGGCCGGCGGTCCACACCTGGTCGGGTACGTCGTCCCGGCCCCTGGCCGGCAGCCGGACGGTGCGGACCTGCGCGAGCACGTCGCTCGCGAGCTGCCCGCGTACATGGTGCCCTCGATCATGGTGGTTCTCGACGCGCTGCCGCTGACCGCCAACGGGAAGGTGGACCGCAAGGCGCTGCCCGCCCCCGACCGCACGGCCGGCTCGCGCCGCCGCGCCCCCGCCACCCCGCGCGAGGAGCTGCTCTGCGGGATCTTCGCTCACGTGCTGGGGCTGCCCGACGTGGGGGTGGACGACGACTTCTTCGCCCTCGGCGGGCACTCGCTGCTCGCGGTGCGGCTGATCAGCCGGGTGCGGACGGTGCTCGGGGTCGAGGTGCCGCTGCGGCTGCTGTTCCAGGAGCCGACGGTGGCCGGGCTGGCGAGCCGGCTCGGCGACGCCGGTGCGGCCCGGCGCGGCGTACGGGCGGCGGAACGGCGGCCGGAACGGGTGCCGCTGTCGTTCGCGCAGCGGCGGGTGTGGTTCCTCGGGCAGTTGGAGGGGCCGAGTCCCACGTACAACATTCCCGCCGTGCTGCGGCTCGGCGGCGAGGTCGATGGCGTGGCGCTGGAGGCGGCGTTGCGGGATGTGATCGAGCGGCATGAGGTGTTGCGGACGGTCTTTCCCGAGGCGGAGGGGGAGCCGTACCAGCGGGTGGTGCCCTCGGCCGAGCTGGAGTGGGAGCTGGCGGCGGCCGAGGTGGCGCCCGAGGAGTTGGACGCGGCGGTCGGTGCGGCTGTGGGGTACGCGTTCGATCTGTCCGTCGAGGTGCCGGTGCGGGCGTGGTTGTTCTCGGTGGGGGCGGATGAGCACGTGCTGGTGGTGGTCGTGCATCACATCGCCGGTGACGGGTGGTCGCTGGGGCCGCTGGGGCGGGATGTCTCGGCGGCGTACGCGGCGCGCTGCGAGGGGCGGGCTCCTGGGTGGGAGCCGCTGCCGGTGCAGTACGCGGACTACGCGTTGTGGCAGCGGGAGCTGCTGGGGGACGAGCGGGATCCGGAGAGCGTGCTGTCCGGGCAGCTGGCCTACTGGCGGGAGGCGTTGGCGAGGGCGCCGGAGGAGCTGGCGTTGCCGGTGGACCGGCCGCGCCCGGCGGTGGCGTCCTACCGGGGGCACAGTGTGCCGGTCGAGGTCGCGGCTGACGTGCACGCGCGGCTGGTGGAGCTGGCGCGGGCCGAGGGCGTGACCACGTTCATGGTGGTGCAGGCCGCGCTGGCGGTGCTGCTGTCGCGGCTCGGCGCGGGCACCGACCTGCCGATCGGCGCCGCCCACGCGGGACGTGACGACGAGGCGTTGGAGGACCTGGTCGGGTTCTTCGTGAACACCCTGGTCTTGCGCACCGACCTGTCGCGGAATCCGACGTTCCGCGAGCTGCTTGGCCGGGTGCGGGAAACCGGGCTGGCGGCCTTCGAGCAGCACGACGTGCCGTTCGAGCGGCTGGTGGAGGAGCTGGCGCCGGCGCGGTCGATGGCCCGGCATCCGCTGTTCCAGGTGATGCTGACGGTGCAGAACACCGGCGCGGCGGCCCTGGACCTGCCCGGGGTGTCGGCCGCCGGGCAGCCCGTGGCGGCGGCCGCCAAGTTCGATCTGGAGCTGGGGCTGGCGGAGGCCGTGGACGCCTCCGGGGCGCCGGCCGGCGTGCGCGGGTCCTTGGTGGCGGCGGCGGACCTGTTCGAGCGGGAGTCGGTGGAGGCGCTGGCGGATCGGCTGGTTCGGGTGCTGGAGACGGTCACCGGGGATCCGGAGCTGCCGTTGAGCGGGGTGGACGTGCTCGACGAGGCCGGGCGGCGGCTGGTGGTGGAGGAGTGGAACGACACGGCTGCGGAGAGGCCGGCCGGCACGTTGGTGGAGCTGTTCGAGGCGCGGGTGGCCGCGGTTCCTGACGCGGTGGCGGTGGTGGGCGATGGGGTGGAGGTGTCGTTCGCGGAGTTGGATGTGCGGGCGAACCGGGTGGCTCGCTTGCTGGTGGGGCGTGGTGTGGGCGTGGAGTCGGTGGTGGGGGTGCGTTTGGAGCGTGGGGTTGATCTGGTCGTCGCGTTGCTAGGGGTGTTGAAGGCGGGGGCGGCTTATCTGCCGGTGGATCCGGATCATCCGGATGAACGGATGGCGTACCTGGTGGAGCAGGCCGGGGCGGAGTGTGTGATCACTTCGTCGGCTGTGGGGTTGCGTGGGGAGGTCGTGCTGGATCCGGCGGAGCTGGCGGCCCTGTCTGGTCAGGGGTTGACCGCCGTGGAGCGTGGCGGTGTGCTGACCGGCGCGAATGCGGCTTATGTGATGTTCACGTCGGGTTCGACGGGGCGGCCGAAGGGTGTGGTG
>NZ_BAAAMU010000214.1:0-10295 GCF_039529435.1 Nonomuraea maheshkhaliensis | reverse complement strand
GGCGGCGGCCGGCGCGCGGCTCACCGGGGCGCGCGAGCCGGTCCCCGTCACCGCGTTCGACCTGATCTCCGGAGCCGGCGGGACCGGCGCCTACCTGCTCACGCACGACCCGCACGAGGTCCTGCCGGAGATCCTGCGCGGGCTCGTGACGCTCGCCAGGCAGCAGGAGCCGCCCGCCTGGACGACCCCCGCCCGCCTGCTGGGCGACGAGGCGATGGCGCGGCTGCATCCGCACGGCGCTCTCGACTGCGGTCTCGCGCACGGCATCCCAGGACCGCTCGCCCTGCTGTCGCTCGCCCTGCGCGCGGGCATCGAGGTGCCGGGGCAGGCGGAGGCCGTCGAACGCGTCGCCCGCTGGCTGCTCGGCCGGCGGGTGCGGGACGAGTGGGGGCCCGGCTGGCCCGCGATCGTGCCGCTGACGGGCGAGGGAAGGCCCGGCCGGTCCGCGTCCACCCGCACCGCATGGTGCTACGGGACGCCCGGGGTCGCGCGCGCCCTGTGGCTGGCGGCGCAGGCGCTGGACGACTACGGGTTCGCCGAGCCGGCGCTGGAGGCCATGGACGCCGTGCTGCGCCGCCCGGCGCGGCTGCGCGCGATCCCCTCCCCCACGTTCTGCCACGGCGTCAGCGGCCTGCTGCAGGTCGTGCTCCGCTTCACCCATGACACCGGCCTGTTCCGCGACGCGGCGGCCGACCTCTGCGACGAGCTGCTGGCCGCCTACCAGCCGGAGCGGCCGCCCGCGTACGCCTCGCTGGAGCCGCAGGACCACCCCGTGGACCGGGCCGGGCTCCTCGACGGCGCGGCGGGGGTCGCTCTGGTGCTGCTGGCCGCCGCGACCGACGTGGAACCGGCCTGGGATCGGCTCTTCCTCCTGTCATGAAGAGCCTGTACGCGCCGCTGGACTGGGCGCTGGTGCGCGCCCCGCTGCTGCCCGTCGGCGCCGCGGCGACAGCGGGCCTGCCGGGGGATCCGGCCTGCCTCATGCCTGGCGCCCCGGCGGTGGCGGCGGCCGTCCAGGTGGCGAGCACCGATCTGGCCGCCGCTCTGGCGCGAACGTCGCCCGATCATCCCAAGGCCCGGAAGATCGGCCGCAAACTGCTGCGTTACCTCATCCGCATGAGCACGCGGCCGACCCCGTTCGGGCTGTTCGCCGGGGTCGCCCTGGCGGATTGGGGCCGCTGCACTGATCTCGCCCTGGCCAAGGAGGCGCCGCGCACCCGTACCCGGCCTGACATGGGCTGGCTGACGGACCTGGTCGCGCGGCTCGAAGCCGATCCGGAGATCCGGGCCGGGCTGCGGCTGGTGGCCGACCCGTCCGTGCTGATCCGGGCCGGGCGGGCGTTCCCGGCGGGCGGCACCGGCCGTCCGGCCTCCGTGCGCGCCACCACGGCGGTACGGCGGACGCTGGCCCTGGCCCGTGCTCCCGTCTCGCGTGCGGAGATAGCCGAAGCGCTCGGCACGCTGCCCGGCGCCACGCCGGAGAAGGCGGAGGCGCTGGTCAAGGAGCTGATCCGGCAGAGGTTCCTGCACCACGACCTGCGGCCGCCGCTCACCGGCGACCCCCTCGGCCACCTGCGGGACCGGCTCTCCGGCCACCCCGTCGCGGCGGCACTCGCGGGCCTGCGCGAGGCCATGAGGGAGTGGGACGCCGGCCCGCTCGACGACCGCGCCCGTACGTGGCCGGGCCTGCTCGACCTGGTCGGCACGATCGCGCCCGCCACCGACCCGCGCAACCTCCTCCAGACGGACCTCGCGCTGCCGCTGTCCGGCACCGGGCTGAGCCGGCGCATCGGGGCCAAGGGGGCGGTGGCGGCCAAGTTGCTGCTCCGGCTGAGCCCGTACCCGGCGGGGCCGCCGCACCTCGACGCCTACCGCCGCGCGTTCGAAGCCCGTTACGGCGCGGGCCGGGAGGTCCCGCTGCTGGAGCTGGTGGATCCGGACTTCGGGCTGGGGAACCCCGCGGACGGCGGGGCTCCCGCGCCGGCCGCCCGGCACCGGCCGCCGTCCGGCCCGGCCGCGAACGCGTCCCGGGACCGGCTGCTGCTCGACCTGGCCGCGAACGCCTGCCGGGACCGGGTGTCCGTCGTCGAACTCGACGACGACCTGCTGGAACGCCTCCAGACGTGGACGCCCGCGGCCGCGTCCGCCCCGCCGACTCTCGACCTCGCGGTCCTGGTCGCGGCGGCGGGCGCCGAGGCCGTCGACAGGGGCGACTTCCTGCTCGTCGTGGGGCCGAACCTCGGCGCGAACGCGGCCGGGCGCACCCTCGGACGCTTCGCCGACCTGCTCGGGGCCCCGGCGAAGACCGCGATGGCGCAGGCGGCGGAGGCCGAGTCCCGGCACGCGCCCGGCCGCCTCCTCGCCGAGGTGGTCCACACACCCGAGCGCGCCCGTTCCGGCAACGTCGCCGTCCGCCGGTGCGCTCACCGCCACGAGATCCGTTTCTGCCCCGCCACCGGCATCGCGCGGGAGTGGCTCGTTCCGGCCGGCGAGCTGGTCGTGGGCCTGCGCGACGGCCGCTTCACCGTCCGGTGGCCCGCACGCGACGTGGAGGTCGTCGCGACCCAGTGCCACATGCTCAACCCGGCGCACGCGCCCCCAGCGGCCCGGTTCCTGCTGGACGTTGCCCGCGACGGCCGGTGCGCGTTCACCTCGTTCGACTGGGGACCGGCCGCCGGCCTTCCGTTCCTGCCCCGCGTCCAGCGGGACGGCATCGTCCTGTCCCTGGCCCGCTGGCGGGTCGATCCCGCGACCCTGCGCGACCCGGACAGCCTGGCCGCCTGGCGCCGGGCGCACGGCGTGCCCCGCCACGTCTACCTGGCCGGCGGCGACAACCGGCTGCTGCTCGACCTGGACGACGCCGAGCAGGCCGAACTGCTGGGCGCGGAGCCGGCGGGACGCCCCGTTCTGCTCCAGGAGGCCCTGCCCCATCCCGATCACGCCTGGCTGCCGGGCCCCGGGGGCGCCCACCTCAGCGAGGTGGTGGTGCCGCTCGCGCTCCGGGAGCGGCAACCCGTTCCGGCGCGCCGCCCGCGCCACGGCGTCGTGCCCGCACAAACGCGGGTGCGGCCGCCCGGCAGCGACTGGCTCTACCTCAAGCTGTACGGCCCCCGCCGCTTCGAGGACGAGCTGATCGTCGACGCGCTCGGCCCCTTCGCCCAGTTCGCCACCGGGGCAGGGCTGGCCGACGGCTGGTTCTTCCTGCGCTACCGCGACCCCGGCCCGCACCTGCGCATCCGCTTTCACGGCGAACCCGCCACGCTGCTGGGCCCGCTCATGCGCCACGTCTGCGACTGGGCGGCAGACCTGGTCTCCGCGGGCACGTGCGGGACCTTCGCCTTCGACACCTACGAGCGCGAGATCGAGCGGTACGGCGGCGTGGACCACATGCCGGCCGCCGAGGAGGTGTTCATCGCCGACAGCCGGGCCGTCGCCGGCCTGCTCGCCCTGTCCAGAAGCCGGGGCTTCCCCTACGACCCGGTCACCGTGGCCGCGCTCAGCGTCGACGACCTGCTCGACGGCCTGGGACTCGACGCCGAGCGACGCGGGAGCTTCTACCGTGACAGCGTCACGCGGTCGCCGGAGGGCGGCCTGGAGTACCGCGGGCGCTCCCGGGAGCTGCGCCGCCTGCTGACCGAGCCCGGCACCGCACCGCACGACCGGGCTCTGGCGTCCCTGCTCACCGCCCGCCGCCTGGCCCTGCCGTCCGACCCCCCTGCTCCCGAGGTGTGCCGCAGCCATGTCCACCTGCACTGCAACCGGCTGCTCGGCACCGGCCACGAGCTCGAACACCGCGTTCTCGAACTCCTTCGCCGCACCCGCGAGGGCCTCGCCCGCCGGTGACCGCCGGCCCTCACGCCTCGGTCACCACGACGTCCTCGTTCCTGACGAACATGACGCGGTGGCCGAACTGGATCTGGTGGTACACGTCGGCGCCCCGGACCACCACATGCCGCGTGGTGTCGAAGGTGTTCGCCTTGTAGTACTCGCCGGTCGTGGTCAGGCCGATCGCGTACGACTGCCCGGCCGGGAACGTGTACTGCAGCGGGATCAGCGGCTGCACCTCCACGCCCGCGGGGAAGGCCGACGCCTCCGGGTACGCGCGGCCGTACAGGGGAACGGAGTCCAGCCCAGGCCGGGGCCTCACCATCCGGGCCCGGCTGGGCACGGCGACGGGAGCGGAATCCGGGTTGTGGAACCACGCCTTCTGCCCCAGATACCAGATGGCGGTCCAGTCGCCTCGCCGCTCGGCGACGACGTAGCGCTGCCCGGTGACGGCGCGGGCGGCGTGGTCGTACACGCTGAACGTGGAGTCTCCCGTCGGGTGCTTGCCGATGTCCTTGACGAGGGGCGATTCCTCGCGCGGCTCGGTGTGCAGCCAGATCGAGGCCGATCCGTGCGCCGGGCAGGTGGCGTCGGGGTGGGCCTTGTCGCAGCCGATGTAGTGCGGGCGGTTGCGGTCGTAGTCCGGCAGGATCATGACCGTGGCCGTCCCGGCATCGCCGTCAGGGCGCAGCGGAGCTCCCAGCAGGTCGAAGAAGTGGGCCCAGTCCCAGTACGGGCCCGGGTCCTCGTGCATGCTCCGGACCTTGTCCGGCGTCAGGCCGGGCACGTTGTCATGGCCGAGGATGTGGGCGCGATCCAGCGGGACCCCGAACCTGTCGGCCAGGTAACGCACGAGCTTGGCGGACGTGCGGTACATCGCCTCGGTGTACCAGGTGCCGCCGGCGGCGAGGAAGCCCTCGTGCTCCAGGCCGATCGCCTTGGGGTTGATGTACCAGTTCCTGGCGTGCCAGGCCACGTCCTTGGTGCGTATGTGCTGGGCGAGGTGCCCGTCGTGCGAGCGCAGCGTGTAGTGCCAGCTGGCTCCCTCCGGGTTTCTGATGATGTCGAGCGTCTTGTCGTACAGCTCCTCGGTGTCGTGGATGACGATGTAGTGGATCGTCTGGCTGATGGGGCGGTCGGCCTTGTCGTGGTTGCCGTACTTGCCGTTCGGCAGTTCGGTGTAGGGCGCCGGGATCCACTCGCAGGAGAGACCGGCGGGGCACTCCACCTCGTCGCTGCGGGCCAGGTGCGGCAGGTTCAGCCTGGTCAGCCAGAAGCGGGACGGGCGCACCTCCGGGGAGGACGGCAGCGTCATCTCCGTGCCGATGTCGATCAGCCGGGTGGCGCCCTCGTGGATGACCTCGTACACCTCGTCGGCGAAGCCCGCCGCCGTCTCCTCGTCGGTGGCGCCCGAGTAGCGCGCCACCGCGCCGTACCACTCGGCGGGGTCGGCGCTCGGCGGGGCGCCCAGGGCGCGCTGATACTCGGCGAGCAGCGCCGCGCCGCCGTCGATGTTCGCGGCCGGGTCCTTGCGCAGGCGCTCGACGCTCTGCCCGGTCAGCTCGGCGGCCCGCTCCAGGGTGTGCAGGGACCCGCCGTCCCGCCCCGCCGCCTGCCGGGAGGGGTCGATGGGGTGGCGCCGCGAGGTGCCGGGCGCGTCACCGTCGGTGAGGTGCATGGGGCCGAACCCGGCGGCCGTGCTGGGCTTGCCACCGTTGCAGTCCCAGCGGGATTCCATGTAGGAGACGGCGAGCAGGACGCTCTCCGGCACGCCGTGTCTCCTCGCGGCCTGTGCGAACGCTTGCGGCATCGTGGTCATCACCACCACCTCCACACCTGCACGGTCGCATGGATGGCCGCCCGGCTTCGAGGCGATATGTCATGATTTTTCGCTTTCTTGTGGCACTCCAAGCCGGCTCCGGCCCGCCGCCGGACGCGACCCGGCCGGCCTGGTCACCGTCACCGGGAGGGCGGTGGCCTTACGCGACCACCGTCTCAGCGGAGCGAGTCCATGAGCGGCAGCCACAACACGAACGTGGCCCCACGCTGTGAGTCCGCGACCCGCAGGGTGCCGTGATGGGCGCGGGCGATGTCACGGGAGATGGCCAGGCCGAGCCCGGTGCCGCCGGGATCGCGGCGGCGGCCGTCGTCGAGGCGGACGAAGCGTTCGAAGACCCGCTCGCGGTGCGCGGGCGGAATGCCGAGCCCGTCGTCGGCCACCGTGACCGCGACCCCGTCGTCGACCGGTGCGACGGTGATCTCGACGGAGCTCTCCGCGTGCCGCTGGGCATTGGTGAGCAGGTTGGCCATCACGCGGATCAGCTGCATCCGGGAGCCACTGATGCGCAGCCCGGCCGGTGCGCGCACCCGCGCCGGCACGCGGCAGGGCTGCGCCTTCACCTCGGCGGCGACCAGTTCGCCGAGGTCGATCTCCTCCGGGGGCACCGGATCGGCGGCCCGGAGGCGGGCCAGCTGCAGGAGGTCGTCGACGATCGCCTCCAGCCGGCCGGTGGTCGCCAGCGCCGCCCGAATGGTCTCCTGGGGGTCCACGTCGTCGGGATAGTGCAGCGACTCCTCCAGTTGCATGCGCAGCCCGGTGATGGGGGTGCGCAGCTCGTGGGAGGTCGTGGAGGCGAACCGGCGCTGCTCCTCCACCGCGCTCTCCAGCTGGCCGAGCGTGTGGTTGACCGTGGTGGCCAGCTGGGTGAGCTCGTCACGGCCGGGCGGCACGGGGACGCGCAGGCTCAGGTCGCTCACCGTGATCTCGGAGATCCGGGCCCTGATGCCCTCGACGGGCCGCAGCGTACGCCCCACCAGCATCCAGGCCATCCAGGCCACGACGGCGGTGATCAGGCCGATGCCCGCGACGACGAGGTAGTCGAGGCGGTGGGTGGCCAGCAGGTCAGGCTCCCGGATGCCGGCGTAGACGACACCCGAGTCGGTGTCCGGGGTCAGCCGGATGGCCTTCAGCAACACGCACGACCCCGCTCCCCCACATTCGATGCGCCGCTGGAACCGGTTGTTGGGCGGAGGCCGGAGCCGGCTGAGCGGAACGGTCGCGGAGGCCCTCCCGCTGGCGTTCAGTACACGCTGGCGGGAGTTCACGATCTGGACGAGGTCGGCGGGAGGGTAGGCGGGGATCCTTCGTGGCACCACTCCGCCGCGCGCCGCCGCGCTCCACTGACTCGCCACCCGTTCGGCCTGGCCGAAGATGTCCTCCTGGATCCGGTAGCGGGTGGCGAGGTCCACCGTCACTCCGAGCACTCCGAGGATGAGCAGCGAGAATCCGGCCGCGGCCGCGGTGTAACGCGCCCGGATGGAGTGTGGACCTGGAAGTGGTGACACTTCGTCTCCTCTTCATTGCGGCCGTCCCCTTCCACGGCAGCCGCAGCGAACATTTAGGGTAGGTGGCCCAAGCAGACACATGATGCACATAAATGGACAAAACGTATGAGTTTGACCAAACCACTAGAGATGCCTGACCTCCACTTGTACCTCTCCGTCGACCCGGGGGCCGGGCCTCGCGCACCGGCGACATCGGGGAATTAGTAAGGTTTTGCGGTGAATCACCACTTTTTCACCCTGCTCGCGGACTGCCATCTGCGCTTCGTCGGCACCCCGCTGGCAGGCCCCGACGCCACCGCCCGCTGGCTGTACGAGGACGCGCCCTTCGGCGTCCTGGCCCACGACGGGGCGGACGACCCCCGCTTCACCTACGCCAACCTCACCGCCCAGCGCTGCTTCGAGTACGACTGGGCCGAGTTCGTCGGCCTTCCCTCCCGGCTCTCGGCGGAGCCCGACCGGCGCGAGGACCGGCAGCGGCTCCTGGACGCCGTACATGAAAAGGGTTACGCGACCGGCTACCGCGGACAGCGCATCGCCAAGTCCGGCCGCCGGTTCTGGATCGAGGACGTCACGATGTGGAACCTGGTGCAAGACGGCGTGCTCGTGGGGCAGGCGGCCACCTTCCCCCGCTGGAGTGACGCCTGAAGTCCCAGCCGGGCGCTGGTGAGACCGCTTCAGCCGCCGAGGACCGTGCGGACGGAGGACACGGCGCCCGCTCCTTCACCGACCGCCGTGGCCACGCGCTTGGTCGAGCCCGAGCGGAGGTCTCCCACGGCGAAGACATGGGATGCGCCGGCATCGGCCGGCTGCTGGGCGTGTCCGGCCAGGGCCTGCCCCTGGAGGAGATCTCCCGGCTGGCCGGCCACAAGAGCACGGCCGTCACGGAGATCGTTCACCGCGAGCAGATCCGTCCCGTCGTCCTCCGGCACGGAGCCATCGCCATGGACGACATCTTCAAGGAGTCTTGGTCACGCACTTGGACACTCAGGTGATCAAAAGGCCGCTTCCCAAGTGGGAAGCGGCCTCTGGGCTGGCGGGCGATACTGGGCGAGGCCGAGGAGACGGCCATGCGCGTACCCTGCGCCGTCACCCTTCGCGGTGATCGACGACGAGGGCGAGCACCGCAGTCAGCAGCAGAGCCGGGATCAGCAGGTCGAGCGGTTCGGCGTACGCCACATCCCGGACACCCGCCCGCGCGACGAAGTACCGCGCCGCCAGGTAGTTGAGCTGGTAGGCCCCCACGTAGACGCACGTCGCGACGCCCAGCGCGTGCCCCCAGGCGGAGCGCCGCCACAGCAGCACGCCGGCCAGCACCAGGGTGGGCACGATCATGGTCAGGTCGAGGGCCATGCCCAGGTGGACCTGCGCCTGGGGCAGCGGCAGCACGTCCGACGGCGGCTCGCCGCCGGCGGCCAGGCGGACGAGCGACACGCCGTACATGCCGGTCGTCGCGGCGGCCAGCAGGAGCAGCAGGCCGCCGGCCCAGCGCATCGCCCATCGCGCCCGGACGGCCACGTCCAGGTCCGTGAGCGCCAGCCCGAGCGACGTGGCCGAGACGACGACGATGGCGACATGCAGCGGGAACAGGTCGTTGAATGCGGGGTCGTAGACGTAGTAGGCGTAGTTGTAGATCGAGTACGCGAGCATGCCCGGCCAGACCAGGCCGCCACGGACGGAGCCGCGCACCGCTGCGATGAGCGAGACCGTCAGGAGGGGCACACCCGCGACCAGCGTCGCCAGGTCGTTGCCGCGGAATCTGGCCACGAGCACCGTGGGGCCGGGATACAGCCCATCGGTGACCAGACCGGCCGAAGCGGCCACGACGGTGAGGAGCACGACGAGGCCGCTCAGCCACCAGGCCGCCCGTGTTCTCGGGCCAGGGCCCGTGCAGGGCGGATCTGACGCCGGCGGCCGAGTGGGGGAAACGCGGGCTTCGTCCATCTGGACACCCCCAGGGGGAAGGCTCATGGTTCTACCGCGACACTGCCGCTCTCCTCGGAGCCCGCCCAGAGGCATAAGCCCTGGGCGTATCGGCCGAAAGGTCCGGGGCGCGCCTTCGGTCAGTGCACCACGGCGACGGGGCAGGGGGCGTGGTGCAGCATGGCCTGGCTGACGGAGCCGAGGAGCAGGCCCCGTACCTCGCCCAGACCGCGCGCCCCGACCACCAGCAGACATGCCTTGCGGGCCGCCTCCAGCAGGGCCCGGCGCGCGGGCTCGTCCACGAGCTCGACGCTCACCTCGAGACCCGGATGGGCGCGCTGCCGGACGATCAGGTCGTCCCAGGCGAGGCCCTGGGCGTGGATGCGCAGTTCCGGCGTGTCCGCCTCCCCGCCCCGGTCGCGATCAGCGATCACGGCGTGGAGCGGGCTGCCGAGCCGGTACGCCTCCGTGGCGGCGAAGTCCAGTGCGGCCCTGGACACCGGGGAGCCGTCGAAGCCCACCAGGACCTCGTGCGCGTCACGTTCCCGCGGGTCGCCGCGCATGACGATCACCGGGCAGCGGGCCCGGGAGGCGACGTGGCCGCTCACCGATCCGGCCGCCAGGCCCTGGAGGACGCCGTATCCGCGGCTGCCCAGCACGATCAGCTCGGCGTCGGCGGACAGGTCGGTCAGGAGTGCGGACGGGGTACCGCGGCTGGTCAGGGTGTTGACCGGCACGTGGGGGTGGTGCCGTCCGGCCCAGGCGGCCGCGGCCTTGACCAGCCGCTGGGCGGGGCAGCGGACGAGTTCGAGCGGCACCAGCTCGCCCGGCCACTCGTGGTACGGCCACTCCCAGGCGTGGCACACCGTCAGCGGGACTCCTCTGCCGGCGGCCTCCTCGGCGCCCCAGCGCAGGGCTTCATCCGCCGGTGCGGAACCGTCGTAGCCCACCACCACGCCGAGCTCGTCCATGTCCATCGCCGCCTCCGCCCGTTCAGCTTCGCCTTCAGGCTCCCGCGGGCGCGAGCGGCCCGGCCAGGGACGTCCCTCCCTCGCTGAGGGGACTTTGGTCCTGTGATCTCCAGCGGTCTCACAAGGGGATCGTCCACCTCAGGCGCGTACCGCCCGCGCCGGGGGACTCCAGCAGAGCGGCGCCGCCCAGCCGTGCGGCCCGTTCCTCGATGTTGCGCAGCCCGCTGCGCCGCC
>NZ_BAAAMU010000213.1:0-10389 GCF_039529435.1 Nonomuraea maheshkhaliensis | reverse complement strand
TCCCCCCCCCCGCCGGCCGCACCCATGGCCCCGATCTCACCGGCCTTCGCGGCCCCGTCCGCGGCGCAGATCTCGCCGGTTCCTGCGGCCTCGTCCGCTGAGTCGTTCTCGCCGATCCCCCCAGCCCCGTCCGCCAGCTCCAGCGCGAAGGCGCGGAGCAGGTCGTGGCAGGCGTAGCGGCCGTGCGTGACCTCTGTGATCAGGTGCGCGTCGAGCAGGGCGGCGAGCAGTCGCGAGACCCGCGCCTCGTCGACGCCCGCCAGGCTGGCCGCCGCCGCCACGGTGAGGTCGGGGCCCGGATGGACGGCGAGCAGCCGGAACAGGCTCGCCACGTCGCCGGGCAGCACGTCGTAGGAGCAGGCCAGCACGAGCCGCAGGCTGGTGGCCGGGTCGCCGGTGCTCAGCCCGCCCAGGTCGCCGTCCCGCCGCAGGTCCGCGGCCAGGGCGTCGAGCGGCAGGACGGGGCTGGTGACCGCCCGTCCCGCGGCGATGGCCAGGGCCAGGGGCAGCCGCGCGCACGCGTCGATGATCGCGTCGGTGGCGGCGGGGGCGGCCTCGATCCGGTCACGGCCGAGGCGGTGGGCGAGCAGGTCGCGTGACTCCGTCCGCGAGAGCAGGTCCAGCGTGACGAGGCCGGCCCCCTCCGCCGTGATCAGGCCGCTCAGGCTGCGCCGGCTGGTGACGATGACGCCGCAGTCCGGGCCGCCGGGCAGCAGCCAGCGCACCTGCTCGGCGTCGCGGGCGTTGTCGAGCAGCACCAGCATGCGCTTGTCCGCCAGCGCCGTCCGGTACAGCGCGGCCCTGGCCGCCGGTTCCTCCGGGATGCGCCGCGGCGGCACGCCCATGGCCTCCAGGAACGCCCCCAGCGCCTCTCGCGGATCGACCGCCTCGCCGGCCGGGCCGAACCCCTGCAGGTTCAGATAGAGCTCGCCGTCCTCGAACCGGCCGCGCGCCCGGTGCGCCCAGTGCAGCGCCAGGGACGTCTTGCCGACTCCGGCCGTGCCGGCGACGACGCAGATCCTCGTCCCGCCCGCGCCCGCGTCGAGGTGGCGGTCCAGCTCTTCCAGCGCTCCCGTACGCCCGGCGAACCCGGCCACGCCGACCGGCAGCTGCCGGGGCCTGGGCGGGGCGGGGGCGACCACCTCGGGCGGCTCGTCGCCGTCCCGCTCATCAAGCTCCGCGGCCGGTACGGCCTGCGAACGGGCCACGGCGGTGAGCACGTCCTGCTCCCGCGGGTCGAGCCCAAGTGCGTCGGCCAGCAGCCGGAGCGAGGCCGCGCGGGGCCGCTCCACGAGGTCGCCTTCGAGCCGGCGGATGGTCCTGGCGTTGACGCCCGCGCGGTCGGCGAGCTCTTCCTGGGTCAGCAGCGCCCGGTCCCGCCAGGCGCGCAGGAGTGTTCCCAGGCTGCGGCCCGCCTCGCCGGAGCCCTCTGCTGTCCCAGCTGACATGACACTCCCTCGATCCCCGATGCCGGCGGCGGGCACTCGCCATGACACCACAATGTCACGCGGCCATCGCGCACGAGTGCGGATGAACGGGGCACTCCACCCGACGGCCTCGCGCCCTGGGAAGGCGGGTTTCGCCGCCGATACACCGGGCGATGGGGAGCCGGGTCAGCGGCGGCTCCGTGCTGCCGATCCTCCGGCGGCGGGGAGCCGGGTCAGCGGCCGGTCCGGTCCTTGCCTCTGCCGATCCTCCAGGCGATGCCGATGGCGATCATGATGCCGATGGCGGAGATGATCCAGCCTGCGGTGTCCATTGAGCCTCCTTCGCGTCGGACGGACGCCCGGCGGCGCCGTGCGGCGGTCGCGTCGTCCGCGTCCCGCCATCAGCCCGCCGATCCCGCAAGGTTGTAGCGCTGCCCCGATCCGCGCCGGGCCAAACAGGACGGCGGCCGATCATCCGGCAGCGCCGCGCGTTAGATCGGTGAGCACGTCGTCGTGCGGGTGGGCCTCATGACCGCAGTCGAGTTGATCGTGGCCGCGCTGACGGCCGGCGCCTCCGCCGGGGTGACCGCGTCCGCTTCCACGGCCGTTCAGGACGCCTACACGGGCCTGCGGGACGCCGTCCGCCGCCGTCTCGCCGGCGATCAGGACACCCTCGACGAGCTCGACCGGGACGCCCAGGACGGGCCGGAACGCCTGATGGCGGCGCTGGAGGCGGCGGGCGCGGATCGGGTCCCGGGATCCTCCAGGCCGCCCGCGGACTTCTGGCGCTGGTGCGAGGGCCGCATGCCGGGCAGCGCCCCACCGTCGTGCTGCACGAGGCGAAGGGCGTGCAGATCGGCGACGGCAACACCCAGACCAACACCTTCACCTGACCCGCCGGGCGCCGGGCGTCAGTTCACGGCCCGGTCGGACTCGGCCTCGGGCAGCGACTCCTCCTCGGGCGGGGCGGACGGGGTGATCTTCGTGGGGCGGATCCGGCCGCCCAGCTTCGTCCGCCAGTTCGGGCGTCCAGGCCCCCTCGTACCCTCTTCCGGGCCGCCTTCCGCGTCGTGCTCCGGCTCGCTCGCCGGGACGGGTTCGGCGCGGGCCGGGGAGACCGGCGTCGCCGACGACGGCGCGCCGGTCGGCGGGGTGCGGCCGGGCTCGGCCTCGCCGTGTTCGCCGTGCCAGTGGGCCAGCCGCCCGCCCCTGCCGACGGCGCGCAGCCGCTGCTCCACCCGGTCACGGGTGTCGGGCGTGGTGACGATCAGGACCTCGTCGCCTTCCCGTAGGAGCGTTCCCGGCTCGGGGACGAGCGTGTCGCCGTCGCGGACGATGAGGGTGACGATGGACGGTTTCGGCAGCCGCAGCTCGAAGATCTCCACGCCGTGCAGCCGCGAACCGGGCGGAATGGTGAGGGTGAGCAGCTCGGCGGCCAGGACGTCGAGCGGCGCGGACTCGATGTCGACCTCCCTGGCCTGGTGCGGCGCGGCGATGCCGAGCACGCGGGCGAGCAGCGGCAGCGTCGGCCCCTGCAACAGCGTGAACAGGACGACCAGGACGAAGACGATGTTGAGCAGCTGATGACTGCCCGGCACCTCGGCGACGATCGGGTAGGTGGCCAGCACGATCGGCACCGCGCCGCGCAGCCCGGCCCAGGAGATGAAGACGTGGTCGCGCCAGCCGGTGCGAAAGGGGAACAGGCTCGCCAGTACGGACGCGGGCCGGGACACCAGCAGCAGGACCGCGCCGATGATGACGGCGGGCAGCAGCACGCCGGGCAGCTCGCTCGGGGTGACCAGCAGGCCGAGCATGACGAACAGGCCGATCTGGGCCAGCCAGCCGATGCCGTCGGCGAAGGAGCGCGTGGCGGCGCGGTGCGGCAGGACGGCGTTGCCGAGCACGAGGCCGACCAGGTAGGCGGCGATGAAGCCGGAGGCGTGCACGGCGCCCGCCGCGGCGAAGGAGATGATGCCCAGGCCGACGGTGGCCAGCGGATAGAGGCCGGTGGCGGGCAGGGCCACGTAACGCAGCGCGAGGGTGCCGGCCCAGCCGCAGGCCAGCCCGATCGCGGCACCCGCCGCCAGCTCGAACGAGATCTGCCCGGCGATGGAGAGCGGATCGCCCAGGTTGCCGGGGGCGGCGGAGAAGACCAGCACCAGGATGACGGTGGGGGCGTCGTTGAAGCCGGATTCGGCCTCCACGATGCCCGCGATGCGGCGGGGCAGGGGCAGCACGCGCAGGACGGAGAAGACGGCGGCGGCGTCGGTGGAGGAGATGATCGCGCCCAGCAGCAGCGCCAGTTGCAGGTTCATGCCGAGCAGGTAGTGCGCTCCGGCGGCCGTGATCACCACACTGACCGTGACGCCGACCGTCGCCAGCAGGGCCGACGGCAACAGCAACCGGCGGATGTCGGCCCACCGGGTGCTCAGCCCGCCTTCGACGAGGATGATGGCCAGCGCCGAGGTGCCGAGGGTCTGGGCCAGCTGGGCGTCGTCGAAGTCGATGCCCAGCACGTCCTCGCCGAGCAGCACGCCGAGAGCCAGGAACAACAGCAGGCTGGGCAGGCCGAGCCTGCTGGCGGTGCGTGCGGCGGCGATGCCGGCGAGCAGCACCATCCCGCCGGCCAGTAACACCCCGTACAGCTGCTGCAGACTCATCGTAAACCCTTACGTGACGGCGGAAAGTGTCTGGATCTGTGACGATACGGGGCATAGCTTCGCATCGACACTTACCGGATCACGGTGTCGTGGATGCGATGGCGGCGCGCGGACGGCGTGACGTCGGCGCCGCCCTGGGGCTGTTACCCATCGGGAGCGGAAGTGATGTCCACGGTTTTGGCCAGGTACGGTCTCGGAAATGATCGGGGTGCGGGCGCGGTCCACGCGTACCGGGACAGGACGTGAGGTGGCCGGTGGAGATCGAGCAGACGGCGTTGCCAGGGATCGGACTACGACATTTGTTCGGGACGAGCTCCGGGCGGCGCATCGGGGTGGTCTCGTACCGCACCGGCCGCCGCGACCTGGTGATCTACGACGCCGACGATCCTGACCAGGCGGGCGCGGTCGTCGTGCTGAACGACGACGAGGCCGACGCCCTGGCCGAGCTGCTCGGCGCGCCGCGCATCGTCCGGCGGCTCGATGAGCTGCACCACCAGGTGGAGGGGCTGGTCAGCGAGAAGCTGCCCATCCCGGCCGGTTCCCCGTACGCAGGCCGGACCATGGGCGACGCGCGGGTGCGCAGCCGTACGGGCGCGTCGATCGTGGCGGTGGTGCGCGGCGCGCGGATCGTCTCCAGCCCGGGACCCGAGTTCACGCTGGACGCCGGCGACGTGATCGTCGTCGTGGGCAGCGAGGAGAGCGTGCAGGAGGTCGCGGACATCCTGACGAACGGGTAGGCGCGCCTCCTGGTCGTGCCGGTGCCGCCGCGCATCCGTCCTACGATGTGCTGCGGCCGACACCCGACGTACGACGACCAGGAGTGGTTCATGGAGCTGGACCTCGGCGCCGTCAGGACCTTTCTCGCCGTCGTCGAGGACGGGCACTTCACCGACGCGGCCGCCCGCGTGGGCATGAGCCAGCAGGCCGTGTCCAAGCGGATCGCCAAGCTCGAAGCCGACCTGGGCGTGGCCCTGCTGCTCAGGTCCCGTTCCGGGGTCAGGCCGACCGAGGACGGCGCCGCCTTCCTCCCCCACGCCAGGGCGCTGATCAGCATGGCCGACCAGGCCGCGGCGATGCTGCGGGCGCGCCGCCGCGCCCTGCGCATCGACGTGCTCGGCCGCGACACGGCCTCCATGGACCTGGTCCGGGCCTTCTACGAGGCGGGGGACGTGGACGTCGACATCGTCGTCTCCCGTGGCGCCGGCTCGCGGGGGTCGACGCTCGCCGACGGCTCGGTCGACGCGGCGTTCGGCCGCGCCATGGAGCCGCTCGCTCCGGGGATCCGGCGCGTCCCCGCCTGCCTGGAGCCCATCCCCGTCCTGGTCGGCCGCCGGCACCGGCTGGCCAGGCGCAGGCGGGTGCGGATGGAGGAGCTGTCGGGCTCGACGGCGTGGATGCCGGGCAACGCCGCCCACGACAGCGAGTGGGCGGACTTCTACCGGTTCCTCAGCGCCGAGTTCGGGGTTCGCATCGACAGCTCGGGGCCGTTCTTCGGGCGTGATCACATCGCGGAGCGGGTGGCGGGCTCGCCGGACGTCGTCACGTTCGGGACCAAGCGGCAGTATCCGACGCCTCCTGACGTCGTCGAGATCCCGATCATCGATCCCACGCCGGTGTACCCGTGGTCGCTCATGTGGCACGAGGCGAACCGGCACCCGTCGCTGCCGCTGCTCATCGCCTACGTGAAGGACCGCTTCCGCCCGTACTCCGCCGGGACCCACTGGCTGCCCGGCCCGGACCGCGCCTTCTTCCCCGTTTCGTGAGCGATCGGGCGGCTCGGGCCGTGGGGGCATGGACATCGCGCGATCCGGCGGGCTCAATGGTGATCGAGACGCAGGTTCGGCGGAGGGGGCCGGGATGCCGTACGACGGAGGTCAACGTGTCGAGCCGGCTCCGGCCTGGGCGGACGACCTCGACGCCTTACGCGGGATGGCCGCGCTGCTGGCCACGGAGCTGCGCTGCTCCCCCGCCGACCTGGACGCGAACCGGGCCGGACTGCTGGCTCCCCGGCAGCGGCGCCGGCTGATCCGCCGCCTCGCCCGCCACGCGGCCGGGCTGGCCCTGAGCGGCGCGGTGGTGCTGGTGCTGCTCGTCATCCCCCTGGTGTCCGCCCTGATCAATGTGGTGACCGGCGCGCCGCGCACCGGCGACAGCCTGTTCGTCCTCGTCTTCTTCGGCCCGATCATCGTGCTCCTCCTCATGGGCATGGCCGTGGGCCTACGCCAGAGCAAGGCCCGCGACCTGCTCGGCGTGCTGCGCGCGGCGGCGCCCGTCCAGCGGGTGGTGGGTGAGGTACGCGACGGGGACGGCGGGCGGGAGGTGCGGCTGGGCCCCTTGACCTACTCGCTGACGGCGAGGGTGAACGCGGGGCTGCTGGCCCCGGGACGGTACGCGGCCTATCACGTCGGCTCCCCGTTCGACTCACCCATCCTGCTCTCGGCCGAACTGCTCGCGGCCGAGACACCCGGCTGAGCGCCGGCACGGTGCGAAGCCCGGCACGGTCTGAGCCCTCGTCACCCCCGGAGCAGTTCGGCGAGCACGGCCGCCTCGCTGATCTCCGCCTGCTTGGTCGCGGTGAGCAGGGTCAGCACGCCGCCTTGCGCGAGCTCGCGCAGGTGCGCCAGCGCGGCCGCCCGTCCCGGCTCGGTGAGCTCCTCGCGGTAGCGGCGGCCGAACTCGGCGAACAGGTCGGGGTCGTGGCGGTACCAGGTACGCAGCTCCGTCGAGGGGGCGACGTCCTTGCACCACTCGTCGAGATGCGCCCTGTCCTTGCTCAGCCCGCGCGGCCAGATCCGGTCCACCAGGACCCTGGCGCCGTCATCGCCGGCCGGCTCCTCGTAGACCCGGCGCACCCGGACTCCGCCGTCACCCGCCATGCTGCGCCCCTTCCCGCCGAGGCCTGCCCGCCGTCGTCCCTCTCATGCCCCGACGCTACGCCGACGGATGTCAAGCCGAGTTCAGAGACTCCTCCACGACGGGTGTGGTCCCCTGACAACGGGGTTGCCGTACGGCCTCACTTGGGATGGACCCCCCGTGGCGATCGGCTGACGCTGTCGGCGAACCAGCGGGTGATGGTCGTGGGATGGGTGATGGCGGTGCCGACCACGACGGCGTGCGCGCCCGCCTCGACGGCCGCGGCGGCCTGCTCAGGCGTGTGGATGCGCCCCTCGGCGATCACCGGGACGGGCAGGTCGTGGCTGAGCGCGGCGACCAGCTCAAGGTCGGGGCCCGGCCCCGGCCGGGAGTGCGGCGTGTGCCCGGCCAGCGTCGTCCCGACGACGTCCGCGCCCGCCTCGGCGGCGGCGACGCCCTCCTCGTAGGTGGAGACGTCCGCCATGACGAGCCTGCCCGTACGGTCGTGCACGGCGGCGATGATCTCCGCGAACGTCCGGCCGTCGGGGCGTGGCCGCAGGGTGCCGTCCACCGCCACGATGTCGGCCCCCGTTCCGGCGACGGCGAGGGCGTGATCGAGGGTCGGCGTGATGAACACCTCACCGTCGCCGTCCTTCCACAGACCGATGAGCGGCAGGTCGAGCGCGGCCCTGATGCGGCGCAGGTCCTCGATCCCCTGAGCCCGGATCCCGGCGGCCCCACCGGCGGCGGCCGCCTGCGCGATGCGGCACATGGTGCCGGGGTCACGCATCGGCTCACCGGGGTACGCCTGACAGGAGACCACGAGACGGCCACGGATGGCGTCCAGCGCTGTTGGGCGGCCGGGGGCCGTCGATGTCGTGGGGCCTTGCCGATGGGACGTCATGGATCCTTCCGGGTGGGTGGTGGTGAAGCCAGGCGGGCGGCGCCCAGGAGGGCGGCGGTCGCGGAGAGGGCGGCGGGCACGATCGGGACGTCGCGCAGGGCGGGCAGCGTCTCGACGGCGATGGCCGCGCGTACCGGCTGCCACCAGGCGGCGCCGCAGCCGGCGACGCCTCCCCCGATGACCACGATCTCCGGGTCGATGACGTTCATCAGCCCGCCGATCGCCTGGCCCAGTGCGATCCCGCCGGCGGCCAGGACGTCCGTGGCCGGCGGGTCGCCGGCGGCGGCGAGCCGGGCGACCTCGGCGAGGTCCGCGGCCCGTGTCCCACCCCTGCGGCGGTACTCGGCGAGCAGCGCTGGGCCTGACGCGACCGCCTCCACGTGCCCCGTGCCGCCGCATGGACAGGGCGCGCCGGCCGCCGCGGGCACGGGCATGTGGCCCGCGTGCCCGGCCACCGAGCGCGGTCCGTACCGTACCCTTCCGCCGAGCACGATGGAGGCGCCGACGCCGGTGCCGACGGCGACCAGCAGCACGTCCGCGCACCCGGCTGCGGCGCCGCGCCACTGCTCGCCGAGGGCGTGCGCGTGCACGTCGTTGCCGGTCGCGACGGGCAGGCCGCCGAGCCTGCGGGACAGGCCGCCGCGCAGGTCGGTGCCCGCCCACCCGGCCAGGGCGCGGGTGGCGGAGACCACCACTCCGCGTTCCGGGTCGATGACTCCCGCGCTGCCGACGCCGACCGCGGTGACGCTCCCCCAGCGGTCGGCGGCGACGGAACGGACGAGCTCGGCGGCGGTGTCGAGGATGGCCTCGCGTCCCTCGGCGGCGGGGGTCGGCCGGGTCGCGGTGTCCAGCAGGGCACCGGACGGGTCGACCAGCCCGGCAGCGGTCTTCGTCCCACCGATGTCCACCCCGACGACCAGCCCGGTGGAGGTCTCCGTCCCCTCGACGACCCCAGCGACCGGCCCGGACTCGCTCCTCATCTCTGGCCCCTTCACAGCGGCGTCCCTCCTCCGGTCTTTCCGGAGCTCACGTCAGACGGGCGCGTTCCGGGCACTGGGCCGGGGGACGGGGTCATGGGGGTGATGCCGAGGGCGGCGAGGGCGGAGGCGCCGCGTTCGGCGTGGTCGCCGCCCGCGAGCAGCAGGGTTCGTGCGGACTGGTACGGGCAGCCGGCGGCGGCGAACGCGTCCGCCGTGGCGACCAGCGCTTCCCCGTCTCCGCTGAGCAGGGCCTGGGCTCGGTGCACGATGGCGGAGGCGACCGGGTTGCCCGCGACGAGTTCCCCTGCCTCGGTCAGCCGGACGCGGGCGTCGGGGCTTCCGGCGAGTACGGCCGCTTCGGCCCGGAGCGCGACGTACCAGTGGAGCCAGATCCAGGTGACCCATTTCCACACTTGGCGGGGCTCGGGGGCCATCCGCTCCAGCGCTTCCGCTGCCTGCCCGCGGTGCAGCAGGAGTATCGCGTCGAAGACCGCCCCGTAGCCGTAGGTGTGCTCCGGTGGGCTGCCGAGTTGCTCCAGGACCTCCTGCCATTCGCGCCGGGCGTCCCGGTCGCCGCGGAGGCCATGGATCATCGCCACGCCGGCCGCCGCCGGGGACAGTATCGACCGGGAGGGGCTGCCCGCCCGCCGCCATGAGTCGAGGAACCGGACGCTGCCGGTGAGCACCTCGCCGACGTCGCCCGCCAGCGCGTCGACCATCAGCAGCCGGCACGTGGCGCGGTGACCCGCCTCCGCCAGCGACGGATGCTCGGCCAGCCGGCGCGCCCACTGGCGGGCGCCGAGCACGTCCCCCGCGCCCAGACCGGCCTCGACGGCGATGCCGAGCGCGTCGATCATCTCGTGCGTCGCGGCCGGGGAGATCATCTCGTGGGTGCCCGCCGACGACATCCTCTCGTGGGTGCCGGCCTGCGAGAACACCTCACGGGTGCGGGCCGGTGGGATCGGCGAGGACGACAGGAGCGCGATCCGGTGCCGGGCCGTGGCCGCCGTGGCGAACGTGTCGCCGGCCCAGCTCTGGGCGCCGGTGAGCGCGTCGAGTGCGGCCGACTCGGCGAGCGGGTCGCCGGTCTCGCGGGCCAGCTCGACCGCCCGCTCGGCGCGCGCGTTCGTCTCCTGTACGGCGTTGCCGGGCGGCCCCTGGGCGGCCCCGAACGCGTCGGTGAGCACCGCGGCCTCAGCCAGCGCCAGGGCAGCCCGCACGGCCGGATCCGCTCCGGCCGAACCGTCGTCGGCCGGACCCGCACCGGCCGGCCCCATGCCAGCCGAATGCTCGCCGACCGGGCCCACGTCAGCCGCATGCTCACCGGCCCGCTCCTCGCCATCCAGACGCGCACCAATCGGGTCCTCGCCAACCGCACGTCCACCGGCCGATCCCTCGGTGACCGTCTTCCGGGCCTCGGCGATCAAGGTGAGGGCTTCGTCGCGGGTCGGGAGCCGGGTGAACGTGCTTGAGAAGCGGAACGCGATGGTGGCGGCGGTCGCCAGGTCGACGGCGGCGCCCGCCGTGGCCCCCGCCTCCCCGGCGGGCGCCCCCGCCGCGGCGGG
>NZ_BAAAMU010000212.1:0-10644 GCF_039529435.1 Nonomuraea maheshkhaliensis | reverse complement strand
AGCCCAGGACAGCGAACGCCCAGCTCAGCCAGTCACTGCAAACGAGCTACACCCATTGTCTATAGAACGCCGCGTTTGCTAAGGAATTCTGCCTCCCCCGATTCGCCTGACGCGACTGCAGCTCTGATCGGCCTCGCCCTCTGGTGCCAGCCCTCAGCCTTCGCTAGCGACCAACTCCGACCCGTTCCCGACTCGTGGGTAGTTCCCTGAACGGCGGCGCGGATGACCCGTGGGCGGTCTTCTGGGCGTGGGTGGCGTGCCAGTACTAATACTTCCAAAGGGGGCCCCACCCCACGGGCCTCGGCCGAGACCACTGGGACTCCGCGGAGCATGCAAGACACGGGTCTCAGTCCGCCGGGGGGACGCAGGGATGTCTCCAGCGCGCGGCCCGCTCTCAAGAAGAGACGTCCCAGAATCATCGTCGTACGTTGATAGCTACTTGCCAACGCTGGACACCTCAGGAGTACCCGGGCCCCACCGGCGACAGCTTCAGTCTTTGCGAGCTTTCTCGCTAAATTTTGAGAGATCATGCCCACCAACGAGCCGATCTTCATAGCCGACGGTGTCAGCTCAGCCGCCCACGCCATCCTCGTAATCAGCGCTAGACAGCAGTGAAGGTGCCACGCCATTTACTGCCGAAAATCACACCCGTAGCCCTTAAACTCGCGACCCAACACCAGGCAGCAAGACCCGGGTCAATCGTTTCTGCAGAAAACATGGGCCATGACGGGGTCACCATCCCGGCGAACGGATGGTCATCGGGAGGGCTCGTTGGGCAAGGCAACAGGGCGCGGACGCGTGTGCGCGAGTCCGAGAAAGATCAAACCGACGAACCCACAAGCGATATGACGGTGGTGGCCACGCCCTGCTCAGGGATTCCTGCCTTGCAGATCCCCAAGCACAACACCAGCACCAATCGCCGCGGCCGCCATCACCGCCAAAAAGATCATCGAGCGCCCATAGGTCGATTCCGCACGCGCAGCCATGTTCACGCCGAAGCCGCCATCGTTGCCGAGCAGTAGGTCTTCGGCGGCTCGTAGGAGTCGGGGCCGTACCCTGACTGGCGTGCACTACTGGCCGGGGTTCGATGCCGCGCCCACCTTCTCACCGAATTTCGAATCAGGTTTCGCGCTCTTGGGAAATGATCTCCGAGGGCGCGGAGAACGAGCGTTCGTGACCACCCTCCGGCGCGAGACGCTGGACCTGCTGGTAGCCGCGGCCCTGTCGATCGTCGCCTGGCAACAATGCCTGACCCTGTCGGCAATCCCGAAGAGGGCTTTCAGGCCTTGTTGCGCCGGCGGAGTTCGCGCTGTGCCTGTGCGCGAGCGCAGGAACGGGAGCAGTACTTGACGCCCTCGGTACGGTGCTGGCCGAACTTGGCGCGGTCTCGCTGCCGCACAAACGGCCGTCCGCACGGCTCGTTGGCGCAGTGCCGGATCGCCGCTTCTTCGGCTATGTGGTTGTACATCTGCAGGAACGAGACCGAGTAGATGGTCGGGCGTCGTTCGGCCAGGCCGCCGATGCCGACGCTGAAGCGGCTCAGCGCTCCCGTCATCGCCGTCTCGAGCTCCTCGATGCGCATATCGATGAGCACTTCGCGCAGATGCTCCAATGATCTCGGCCAGGGGGGTTCACACGGCTGGAGTGGGTTGTGGCTCTGGGCCATGGTCAGGTTCTCCTCGGTCACCTCCGGCTCGACGAGTTCCTCCAGGCCCTCTTCCTGCGTACAGGCCAGCCACGTATGGATGGCTCGTTGCGCCAGGTTCACGTGCAGGCTGATGAGATCGCGGTGGATTCCGACACGATAGGGCCAGCCGGGCGCCTCACGGTTGGCGAGAGCCTTGACGCGCTCTTCCTCCTCTGGATCGCCGGCGTACAGGTGGAGGTCCCTCAGGTCCAGGTCGAACAGCAGCCCAAAGGAGCGCATGAGCTCGGCGGTGGCCTCCAGATCTCCCGGGGTCAGTTCCAGCAGCTCGCGCAGGTAGAAGTCAGCCGGAAGCTCGACCGGCTGGACAGGCTCATCCCAGGACGGTCCCTTTCCGGGCTGCCAGGTGATCCAGTCGCCATCGACGATCAGCCCTGGCGCAGGCCTCAGCGAAGGTGGAGGGACGACAATCCCCGGCCATAGAGTGGGACGAAATCGTGTATCAATGTATGACGCCATAGCGGGCATCATAGTCGTTAGAGGAGTAGTACGAAAGAGCGGAACTAGGTACCACTCGCAATGATCGGCCGAGCCCGAGAGGACCGCTGTGACACCCCCCTGGCAGCAGCGCTACGACGTCGGCATCAAGCACGAGCAGTACGTCCTGGCCGAACTTGGCAAGCGTGGTTGGGACGTGGCGCCCGCCGGGCAGGGCACCCTCCCGCACGCCCTCCGCCAGGCGCTGAGCCTCACTACCTCGGCCCTGCGCCATTTCCCCGACATCCTCGCCGCCCGTGCCGGCGATGTCGTGGCCATCGACGCCAAGACCCGCATGCCCGCCAGCCGTTCCCGCCGCTACGCCATCAGCCGTGACTGCCTGGAAGCCGGTCTGGGCTTCCTGGCGCTCTACAGGCCGATTCCCCTCTACTACGTCTTCGGCGACCTGGGTGTCACCACCCCCGCAGAAGTGATCGCCTACCGCAGCATCGCCCAGCCTCATCCCAGCGGCGCCTACTACCTGGTCGATCAGTGCCGCACTCACCCCTTCGACGAAGTCTTCGGCAAGCTCCTGGCCATGACGGCAGCGTGACCTCGCCCGGCCACCCAAATCCAGCCGACCATGCGGAGCTGCATGGGTGGGACCGAACCCGACGCGGTAAGTAGGGCCGGCTCGGCCCTTTGGCGTGCGGAGGAAGGCTTTCGCCTTGACCGCGCTTCGGCAGGACCGATCGCCCCGAAACCCGTTGTCACCTTTCGAAGTCGTGTGCGCGAATGCGCGGCGTGGCCCGCACGCCCGGGACGGGCTTTTATCTTCGTCCCCCCTCCGCCGCAAGGGGGGCGGAGAGGACTCGGAAGCGGGCCGGCGCGTGCGGCCACTGACGAGGACCACGCCGCCCGCCGCCTCCGCGCACACCCTGCGGCACGCGTTCGGTACCAACCTGCTGCGCCAGGGCGTGGGCATCGTCGTGGTCGCCGAGCTGTTGGGCATGCCCGCCTGGACACCACGCGACGGTGCACCCTGCCCACCCACGGCGACCTGGAGGCCGCGGTCGCCAAGCTCCCCACCGACCAGTAGCGCGCACCCACGCCCGCCTTGGTCGACAAGACCCGCGCTGAGCAAGCCGGGAAGCCGTTCGCCAGGAAAACGGGCCGTCTGGCGTCGCCGTAGCGGTTAGGTTGTACGTTTGTCTGTCCCTTTTGAAGAGTGCGGCGTTATGCGTGTTGCACCGCCGTGGTGGAGAGGACCTGCCCAAGTGACCGGTTGGCAGCCACTGTCGGTACGTCGAGGGGTTCGTAATCCCGAAGAGCCTTTCGAGGGAGTCCCTGATCACCTACGCCATGCTCTTGAAGAATGGCTCCGCGTACCCTTCGGCTGGCACAGCAAAAACGGCATGAACCACTCGTTCATGGCCACAGTTGCATCAACGCTACGAATTCGGGTGCAGAGGACCTACGAGACCGGCGGTATCAGTGACCAGATCTTCGCGGCGCTCGAACGAGACGAAGATCTCTACCTCGATTGTCTCGACGTATGTCTTTACCTGTCCCGCTCAGCCAACGTTGCAGCTCTCAAGCAGATCCTGGAGACGGGTGGCTCAGCGTGGACGGTGAACGATGCCGGGAGCGGCCTCGAACGCCGCGTCGACCAGACGGCGAAGGAGGCGTTCCTGCGGGTGGCGAGCCCGGCCGACTCGGCAAGTCAGGAGATTGCCGCCGCCTGGGCTGCAGTGTATGGACGTAACCCCGACCCATCTGATGGCTGGGATCACGCGATCAAGGCCATAGAAGAGCTGTTGATCCCGATCGTCATACCGAACAAGTCCAAAGCCAACCTTGGGGGTGTCGCGGGTGAGCTCAAGGCGAACCCGTCGAAGTGGTCGTTCAGCCTGCCGGCGAACGATGTGCGCGGAAACGGCGAGACGCTGGAGGGCATGATCCGTCATCTCTGGCCCAACCCTGACCGCCATGGAGGCGGGGCAAAGAGGTCTCCAACGCAGGGCGAAGCCGAGGCCGTTGTTCACATGGCGATTGCGATCATCGAGTTGTGCCGGGGGCGGCTGACCAAGCTTCCGTAACTCGCGTGGTGTGCCTCAACTGGGGCTCAGTCCCACCAGCACATCTACATCTACGGAGAGACCGGCACGGCGGAGTGGGTGCGCATGGCGGTAACTCGTGCATCAGTCATGAGCACAAGCACAGCAAGCGTTCGAAGGAATGGTTTCGACTGATTTCTCCCGTAGTGTCTCGTTAGGAGATCCTTTGCCGGAGCGGGCAACCAACGAAAGAGAACTGATAACAACGGTAAGTGGAGGCACTTCTTGGGTCGCTTGACCCAGGAGTTCGCACCGTCTTTGAGATACTGAGTGACAGGGCAGCGTTGATTTCAAGGCTTGGGATGTGGCGCTGACCAGGTGAGAAAGCCTCGGTGTCTGGAAGCACCGGGGCTTCTCGCATGCTCGCCCTCAGAGCTTTCCCTTCCGCACTTCAAGGTGCAGGCATACCGTTTCAGATCAGTGCTAGCAGTCGCGCGCCTGGTCTTCCAGACGTTTCATCCGGGGCCCGCGTTCTGCCATTGCTGGTCAAAAGTCCATGTCCCAAGCCGAAGATCGACCCTGGAGTAGCGTCGTGCCTCCTGACCGTCCGCTGTCCCTTCTCGTCGGCGTGCTAGTCACCCTTGCCTTTATCGGGCTAGCCACCTACATCGTGCGAACTACTCCCGCCAGCACCCGGGCACGAGTCCTCACAGCGACGGCGACGCTGATGGCTTGTTTGCCTGCCGTGCTGCTCGCCTTGTACGGGTGGTGAGAAGATGGCGACCCCGCTTGCGGATCACACAGTGAACTTCCGGAATTTCTGGAGCATGCTCACCCCGCAAGAGCAAAGCACGCTACGCGCTCGTGGCTCGGTGAACCGTTATGGCAAGGACACGGTGATCGTCGCGGAGGGGACCGCTACGAGCCAGGTGACCATCATCCGTTCCGGGTGGGCCAAAGGCACCACAATCAAGGCTGACCGCCCCGTGCTGCTGCGGCTGTACGGGCCCGGTGAGCTCGTCGGCGTCTCGACCGCGTTGACGGGCACGGCGCCGGCGGAGACGGTGGTGGTCACCAGCTACGAGCTGCATGCGATGATGCTGCCCACTCGTAGCTTCGCCGACTTCTTGCGTCGGGCCTCCAATGCCTCCACCGCCCTGCATCGCATGCAGCAGTGGCGATTGGAGGAGGCCGATCGGCTGCGCACGATCCGCGATTACCCCACCGCTGCGCAGAGGCTGGCTGGGCTTCTCGTGGAGCTCTGTCGGCCAGAAAATGACCCGATCCACCACGTTGACGGCACCATCAGTGTCCCGACAAGCGGCGCTTCCCTCTCCCAGCAGGACCTGGGAAGCTGGATCGGTGACTCCCGCAAGACCGTAGTTCGCGCTCTCGCCGACCTGCGCAAGATGGAGCTAACCCGCGGCGCAGGGCTGCCCCGGCATATCCAGATCACAGACCCGGATCGGCTTCGCGCGTTCGCTGCGGCAGCTGACGCCGGTGGTGCGCGGTGACGATCGGGCGCGCTTGTCTCAGGCGACGTCGTCGCCTTGATCGTCCTCCTGGTTCTCGTTCTTGTCGGCCTGTGATTGCGCTTCACGGTCGAGGCTGTCACGGGCGCTGGGTTAACGGCACCCCTACACCACGGCACCGACAACTGTTCCGGGCGAACAGGGGCATGGTGTGACCGGAGGCTGGGGCGGGGCCTCCGTCGGCAGCGCCTTGAGAACGAGAGCTTCCCCCGCTGCGTAACCAGCTACTGACGACGGCGCTCCCGGAGCCGACTGGACGTAAGCCGCCGACATCGCCAGCATCCCCGTCCAAGATTCCGAACGAGGGAGATCACGATGGCGCCCCTCACTGGTGTAACCACAAACCCGGCGTGCCCCGAAGACCCGAACTGCCGACAGATGAAGCCGGTGGAGCCGCACACGCCGACTGTCCGGCGCGTGGCCATTCCTGGGCAGCGCCCCCGCCTGAATGCCATGCCGGGTGCCTGGCGGTTCTGGTGCGAGGTACACCACGAGAGCACGACCATGGAGGACGCACCGACCGACCAGGTGGCTGAGCGTTCCTGAGCGGAGGCGGGGAGACCCGGCCCGCTGAGCCTCCCCGCCTCCGCTCAGAGGGTGTTGCTGAACTTCCGAAGTCGCTGTTGATCAGCACGAACGATGCGGCGCTCTGCGATCTGTGCGGCTCGGGTTGGGCATCGTGCGGGCCTATTCCGCCATTAGAGGATGCGTTTGTCGAGAATCGGGATCAGCTACTCCTCCTCGTACGTCATGTGCGTTTCGAGCTGTCGGCGAGCCACTCGATCTCGGCCGGGAAAGAGCCTGCTTCAGCTCTTCCACGAGTACGGCGATGCGCCCGTGCTCCCCTTCATCAAGGCATATCTGCGACAATTCGGCGTCATGAGCCTTGACCCCATGCCTCAGCCCGCCTGGTCATAGACCTGCGCCGGCACCCCGATATCGAAGTCGTCAAGGAGTGGGGCAGGTTCGTCAAGCCGATCGACGATCCGGCGGCGGACTATGACCTGCGCTGGCAGCGGACCCAGGAGGCGGCCACCCGCGCCGTCCCCGGTTGCGAGCTGGACCCAGCCCTGCGCCCACTGACGGACCGCCTGGTCGCGGGCAGAGAGGACAGGGTGGGTGTGTCCTGGCGCTATCGCCTGGACGGCGTGGAGCACAACGGGGGCGAGTTCTGCTGGGTGACCCCGGCCCCGCCGACCCGCGCGCCCGCCTGGTGGGACGATCTGCCCGCCGAGCTGCGGAACCTGCAAGAGCGGCTGTGCGTGCTCGAATATCACCCTCGAGCGGGCGACGCCGTGGAGGTGAAGCTTGAACTGCGGGCGGGGTCGGCTCCACTGTGGCTGGAGCATCGCGGGGAGCTGTTTCCGATGTCCATCGGGGTCGCCGAGTACTTCGAGCGGGCGATAGAGATGCGCGGGGTGTTCGGCTGGCAGGCGCTGTACTGCGACTGGAAGGACCATCTCCACTCCACCCGGGAGGGCCTCGCCGACTTGCGGCAGCTGTTTCCGTAAGGCGACCGCCGGGACGGGCGGCTTCGCCCGTACAGGACTGATCAGATTGGACTCCAGTCGTGGTGGGATGTTCCCCGGCCCCATGCGTCCAGGCCGCCGTCGATCTCGACGACGGGGATCGCGGATAGCTCGACGACCTTGCTGCGGAAGAGGCGTCCGAGCACCGAGACGGATGCTCTCGTAGAACGGCGGAGCTGGGGCTCGTGCTCCGGCGCCCGGTACCGGCGGTCGAAGACGGCGATGAGCCAGTCACCGTCCGGCGTGTCCTCACGTCGGGCCCGGGGCACTGGAGACTCTCCGGCCCGGCGCCCGTCCCGAAACTGTCGGGGGGAACGGGTAAGGTCGCGCCAAGCATTCAGGCCCGATGCCTGATCCATCTCCTGACTCCCAATGGCGGTCTTCCACCGGGGGTGTCCGCGATGCTCGCTACTTGCCCGCTTGTTAGGGGCGGTACGGGCGCGGCGACGGAAGTTGGTGACGGACGGGATCCGAACACGCGTGCCATCGGTCGATGGGGCGTGGCCGGGAGCTGGAAGCCTCCGAGAGCCAACGGAGGTCCGGGCCTCGATGTCCTGCCCGGACCAAACCTGGTCCGGCAGCCCGACCTCGTCGGCGACTGCCGACGCCTAACTCGGAGGTCCCCCCATGACCAGCACGAGCCTGCCCCCCGACGACAACCCGTTCCCGGGCGCAGACAAACGCGAGTGGACCAACCACCTGTCGACCGCCCTCGCCGCAGAGACGAACCTGCCGCTGCACATCACCAACGCCATCGCGGCGTACTTTGTCCACCCCAAGGGCCTGCTGACCAAGCCGCGTGGTGACAGCCAGTACCGGCTGAGGCCCGAGACCATTACCCACGAGGGTGGCCTCAAGATCTTCAACGGGACTGTGCACGGGTTCGCCGGCAATTCCAGCGAATACAACGAGCGGATCCGCTCGGCCTTCCACTCGCCCGTACGCCAGGGCGCCGACCCCTTCCTGATGCTGCCCCCTCTGGAAACCGGTCACCTCGCCGGGCAGCCCGCCCCATTCCTCACCACCAGCCCGGTCACGCCCAACCACCTGGCGAGTCTGCTGGAGACGATGGAGAGCGCGCTGGACGAGGCCGACAGAGACCGCGGCTACCGGCTGACCGAAGACGTCGCCACCCATGGCCAGCAGACCTGGACCCTGCACGTGCCGCTGGTCCGCCGGATCCGCGAGAAGGGTTCCAGCGGCGCGGGAGAGCGGTCGGTCGTGGACCTGATGGCGGTCAAGGGGGCGAACCGGTCCCGCGCACGTCTCACCTTGCACGGGCTCAAAGCTCGGGACATCGTGTTCGGGATCCGGCCGCAGGAGATGCTGCGCAACAAGAACAACAAGCAGGACGAAGCATGGCGCGACGACCCGATCAGCGCCGACCCGTACTACTGGGTTCCGATCCTCGCCAACCTGCTGCGGGAGATCTACGCCGACCCTGAGCACTCCGAGCACGAGGCCGTGCGGCGGGCCGCGAAGGTGGCCACTGTCCCGTTCCAGCTCGTTATCGGCGCCGACGATCTGTCCAGCTTCCACAACGTGGTGTTCGACCCTAACCGCGTCGACCACCGCAGGCCGCCCCTGGACTACGGCCTCGCGGACAAGGCGGCTTCGGACGTGCGCGCGCTGCTGCGCGAGCTGACCGCAGCTGGACGCCTCACCGAAGCCGACCGTGCCTGGCTCGCCGGCGAAGGCCCCGATCCCTCCCCCCGCCCCGCCGAGTCCCCGGTCGATGCCCGGGACCGCCGCGACATCGCGATCTTCAACGCGGTGTTCCCGGCGGACACCGCTGAGCGGGCCCTAGTCCGCGAGGTGATTGGCGAGCCGGCGCCGTACGCCACCGGTAAGCGCCATGTTGAGACTCGCACTCGCATGATCTCCGCGGTGATCAGCGATGGCTACGGCCACCGGTGGAACCCCCGCGTGCTCGACGGACTGCTGCCTGCCGGCGCCATCAAGAACGGCGGCTTCCGCGCCTCCACAGACAGCTGGTCCACACTGCTGGACCGAGCTGAGAAGGGCGACAGCGACGCCCTGGACACCTTCCTGGTGACGCGCGGCATCCATTGGCTCGCTGAATACAAGATCGTCGAGGCCGACCGCGGATCGATGGGAGCGCAGGCCCAGGGCGAAGAGAGCGAAGAGGGAGAAGAGAACACCCCACGGATCCGGCGCGGGGGCGTCGGCGCCCGCGCGGCCCTGCTGCTGGCACCCGTCCGCGCCATCGCCCTCATGCGGGAACTGGCCCGCGCCACCAACGCTGGCACCCACCCACGCCAGATCGACGAGCAGGGAAACCCCGTCCCGGACACGGCCGCAACCCGCACCTGGTTCGACCAGGTCTTCCCCAAGACCGGCAGGCGTCCAAAAAAGCCCACGCCGTCCCCCGAACCAGGCAACACCCCTGCTCAGCCCGATCCCACCCCCCAGGAGCTCGCGTTCCAGGCGCTCGCCAGCTTCCAGGCAATCATGACCGAGGATCTGCCGACCCAGGTCGTCGGGACAATCCAGGCAGCACAAGAGCTGCACGACACGGCGACCGACGCAGGCGTGCCCGCCTTCCCGGTGAACGTCGCCGACACCGTCATTCCCACACTGACCGACGCCCTGAACGCGCTGCGCGCCGATGTCCGGGGCCTGAGCACGCTCTTGATCGCCCTCCAGGGAGGCACCGCCGACACCGACGACTTCAACTCCGCTTGCAAGGCCTACCTCAACCAGGCGGCCGACCAGTGATGCCGACCGCCTCGCTGCCCGTCGGTCCCGTGCTGACCCGACCCAAGCTCGCCGCCCTCCCTCTGGTGGCGGGCTGTCACCTCATCGCCCCGCACCTGGCGCCCACCCACTTCAGCGACTACGAAGTCTTCACCGAGCTAGGCATCATCACTGCCATCTATCTGATCACGGACTCCGACAGCCGCATCCGCTGGCTCGGCCAGGCCAGCCGCGATGACGGCCTCGCCGCCCGCCTCGCCGAACATCACCGCGACCCCGGCAGACGCGCCGTGTTCGCCACCGTCCGCGCGCTGCACCTGCACGACCACACCCCGCCCGATGTCCTCAACGCCATCGAGGGACGCTGTGCCGACCAATTGCAACTTCGATCGGTGATGGCACCCCGTCGCTGGCCGGCCTCCCGCACCTGGCAGCACCAGGTCGCCTGACCTCGGATCATCCCCGTCACCCGCTCAGACTGCCGGTACACGGTCTGAGCGGGCGGCCCATACCAACCCCCCGTCAAGGCCGGGGATATCACTCCAGGAGTGATACCCCCCGCTATCCCCGGCCAGACGTTTCATCGTCGATCGATGTCGATGGATAGCTAGAATCACCAGCCGAAAGGCCTTGGGTGTAGCTCGTTTGCAGTGACTGGCTGAGCTGGGCGTTCGCTGTCCTGGGCT
>NZ_BAAAMU010000211.1:0-10970 GCF_039529435.1 Nonomuraea maheshkhaliensis | reverse complement strand
CCCCGGCCGGGGCGCGCGAGCGCGAGGCGGCGCGGCGGGTGGCCGCCGAAGGGCCGCCCGCGGAGGCCGTCGGCCTGGAACCCTACGCGGTGATGGAGGCGGGCCGATGAGCGTCCTGCTGTGGGTGGTGCTGCCGTACGTGGCGCTGACCGTGTTCGTGCTCGGCCACGTGTGGCGTTACCGCTACGACAAGTTCGGCTGGACGACGCGCTCGTCCCAGCTGTACGAGTCGCGGTTGCTGCGCATAGGCAGCCCGCTGTTCCATTTCGGCATCCTGGCCGTGGCGCTCGGCCACGTCGGCGGGCTGGTGATCCCCAAGAGCTGGACCGAGGCCGCCGGCGTGAGCGAGGAGCTCTACCACCTGGCCGCCGTCGTGCTCGGCACGGTCGCGGGCGCCGCCACCGTGGCGGGCCTGGCCATCCTCGTCTACCGGCGGCGCACGGTCGGCCCCGTCTTCACCGCCACCACGCGTAACGACAAGCTGATGTACGCCGTGCTCGGGCTCACCATCGCCCTCGGCCTGGCCGCGACCGTGGTGGCCAACCTCGTCGGCGGGGGTTACGACTACCGCACCACGATCTCGCCCTGGTTCCGGTCGATCTTCACCTTCCAGCCCGAGCCCGCGCTGATGGCGGGGGCGCCCCCGCTGTTCCGGTTGCACGCGCTGAGCGCGCTGGTGCTGTTCGCGATCTGGCCGTTCACCCGGCTGGTGCACATGCTGACCGCGCCCGTCGGGTATCTCACCCGGCCGTACATCGTCTACCGCAGCCGGGACGAGGTCCGGCCCGCCGGCCGCTGGGAACCACCCCGTTGACCTGCCTTGTCGCCGGGCCCCGCTGACCGGGCGCGATCACGGCCGGCCGGCGGGGGCCTGCCGGGCGGCCAGGGCCCGCACCGCGGTCAGCGTCAGCACGACCGCCAGCGCGGCGGTGCCGGCGAGCAGGGCCAGGCCGAGCCCGTACGAACCGAGCCGGCCGTAGATGAACCCCATGACCAGCGGCGGCACGAACCCGCCCAGCCCGCCGGCCGCCCCGACCAGCCCGGTCACCGACCCCACCTTGTCGGCCGGGGCGGCCTGAGCCACGAGCGCGAACGTGGCGCCGCTGCCCGCGCCGAGCGCCGCCGCCATGGACAGGAACGCCACCGTGCCCACCGGCATCAGCGCGGGCGTCAGCGCCTGGACCGCCGCCATGACGGCGACCACGGCGAACACCCCGGTCAGCACCCGCACAGGTCCGATCCGGTCCGACAACCATCCGCCCAGCGGCCGCATCAGCACCGCCAGCACCACGAACCCGGCCATCCGATAGGCGGCGTCGGCCTGCTCCAGGCCGTACCCGGTCTGCAGGTAGGCAGGCAGGTAGACGGAGAAGGCGACATACCCCCCGAAGGAGGCGGCGTACAACAGGCACGCCTGCCACGTGATCGGTAACCTCGCCGTGGCCGCCAGCCGCGCGAGCAGCGGCTGCCCCGCCACGCTCCGCCCGGGCGCGTCCCGCAGCACCAGCCACGCGACGACCGCGTACAGGGCCAGCACGACCGCTGTGATCACGAACGGGAGGGCCGCGCCGCCGCGCTCGACCAGCCCGACCGTGGTCAGCGCGCTGATGGCGGTGCCGCCCATGCCCGCGCCGAAGATCCCCACCGCCAGCCCGCGCCGGTGCGGCGGGAACCACGCGTTCACGAACGGCACACCGACCGCGAACGCGGTGCCCGCGACACCCAGGAAGAACCCGCCGGCCAGCAGCGCGGTCAGGGACGTCTGCCCCGCCACGCCGATGAACAGAACGGGCACGACGGTGACGGCCGACACCAGCGGGAACATCACCCGGCCGCCGTACCGGTCGGTGAGCGCCCCCACCGGGATCCGCCCGAGCGAGCCGACGATCACCGGCACCGCGACCAGCAACGCCTGCTGCGGCGCCGACAGGCCGAGCAGCTCCTTGAAACGCGGGCCCAGGGGGCTGAGCAGCGCCCAGGCCCAGAAGTTCACCGCGAAGCCTGCTGTCGCCAGAACCAGCATCAGCATGGCCCGGCTGTCCGTCCGGCCCGTCGCCGTCCTGCCGCTCTCCACCGTCGAGCGGCCCTTCATCCCGATCATCCCGATCCATCCCGTCAGTCAGGCACCGTCGCGCGCCGTCGTCATGCGTCCGGTACGAGCGTCCGCGCCGGCGGCGCTGGCGGCCAGTGCCATTGGTCCCTCGGGGTGAGGGCCTTCGCCGGTGTCCCCGGCCGGGTACGGGAGCCACCATGGGCTCATCAGGAGGTGAACCGATCATGATCGGTGGACGCGTGATCATGGAAGCGCCGCTCGTCGAGGCGGAGCTGCTGACGCTGAAGAAGCGGGTCGACGGTCTCGAGGAGCAGGTACGCACGCTGACGGCGGCGAACCTGGCCCTCGTGCGCAGCATGGAGAACCTGCAACGAACCTCGACCGCACCGGCCGCGGCCGGCTGATACCGGCGAGCTCGGCCCTCACGTACACCACGAACTCGTCGAGGTCGGGCACGCTGGGTCCGGGTCGGCTACGAGGGTGATGACGCAGGGCGCATTTGACGGTGCGGCCGTCGCGGCGCCGGCCCGATCGATCGGCCGGTCATCGACGGCCGGGAAGCACGCGCGCGTCCGGCCCCGGGTAGACAAGAGACTCGTGCCCGTTGTCCAGCCAGCGCACCCGGTAGGGCGGCGAGCCGTCGGCATGCTCCACCCCCACGACGACGCCTTCCCGGCGGACATTGCCACCGTACGTGCCCTCCACGATCAGCCGATCTCCCACAGTCGCTCTCATGGCGGGCTCCTCATCTCGACGGGGTGTCTCACGAACCTCGGCAAACTCTCCCGAGCAAGGCGACGGGCGCGGGCGGGGCGCCGCCCGCGCCCGTCCAGGCGTCAGTGCTCGACGGGGATCCGCCGGCCCTCGGCCTTCTTCTCCTCGGTCAGCCCCACGCTGACCTCCAGGACGCCGTCCCGGTAGACGGCCTTGACGTCGTCGGTCTTGGCCGTGGCGGGCAGCGTCACCGTCCGCGTGAGCGCTCCGTAGGCAAACTCGGAGCGGTGCGGCTCGGTGGTCTTGCGGGTCTTCTCCGCCCGGATGTGCAGCGTGCCTTCGTTCACCGTGACCTCGACGTCCTTCTCAGGGTCGATCCCGGGCAGCTCGGCTCGCACCACGTACCGGCCGTCCTCGATGTAGTCCTCGACCCGGACGATCTGTCCGAACGGGCGGAACCCGAACATCGGGCTCTCCATCCACTCCAGCAACTCCGGGAACGGGAACCTGATGTCCCTCCGCTCAGGCAGGTTCATCACAGCCTCCTTCCATGGGACCCCCGTCCCACACCACCAGGCCACACCCGGGCGCGCCCCGTCCCCAGAGGAGAAAGCCCTCTCCCCGGCGGGACCATCGTCACGTTCGCGCGGGACCGGGCTCGGGACCTCGGCCCCTACCACCGCCGGGACACGCGCGCTGCGATGAGGGCCTGACCCGAAGGAGGAACACGATGTACGTCACCGTCAACGAGGTCATGACCCGCGAGGTCGTCTCGGTCCATGCGGACACCCCGTTCAAGGACATCGCCGAAGCGCTCATCGAACGCGGCGTCAGCTCGGTCCCGGTGGTCGACGACGCCGGCCGGGTCCTCGGCGTCGTCTCCGAGGCCGACCTGCTGTGCAAGGAGGAGTTCCGCGAGCTCTACTACCAGGAGGGCTACAAGCCGCCGCTGAAGACCCGGCTGCGCCACCGCCTGTCCCCGGAGGGCGCGGGCAGGCGCCGCAAGGCCGCCGGCGACACCGCCGCGGACCTGATGACCGCCCCCGCCGTCACCGTCCCCGCCACCACCTCGGTCGTACGGGCCGCCCGGACGATGGACGAGCACGGCGTCAAGCGTCTCGTCGTCACCGGCGACGACGGCGCCCTGTGCGGCATCGTGAGCCGCCGTGACCTGCTGAAGGTCTTCGCCCGCTCCGACGCCGACATCGCCCGCACCATCCGCGAGGACGTGCTGGAACGTTCGCTCTGGATCGAGACCCTCGGCATCAGGGTGACGGTCGCCGGCGGCGTCGTGACGCTCACCGGCTGGATGGACCGCCGCAGCGACGCCAGGATCGCCGTCCGGATGGCCGGCCGGGTGGACGGCGTGGTCGACGTCGTCGACCAGCTGAGCTGGAAGCACGACGACACCCGCTGAGGGCGCGTGGGAAAGGCGGGCGTCACCACGGACCACCGCGACGGGCGAGCGGGCCGAGCCGACGACGCGTGCGGCAAGGGCGTCATACCGGTGTCGCCGGCGCGTTCACCACGGCGACGGGGCAGTGTGCCCGGTGCAGGACGCCGTGGCCGACGGAGCCGAGCCGCGCGCACGACACCCCGGTGAGCCCCACCGAGCCCACGACGACGAGATCGGCGGTGCGGGAGGCGGCGGCCAGAGCCGCGGTGGGGTGCTCGAAGCTCATGGACACGGTGAGTTCGACGCCGGGGTGCCGTTCATGCCAATCGGCCAGGCGCCGCTCGATGCCGTCGTCGGCGGGCACCGGCCCGAAGCCGACGGGTTGCGGGGCGACGGGCGCGTAGCGCAGGCCGTGCAGGACACGCAGCCGCCCCCGGCGGGCCGCGGCCTGCTTCGCCGCGTACTCCAGAGCCTGGTCCGCGGCAGGCGAGCCGTCGTAGCCCACCACGATCTCACCGCTGGGCGCGCGCGGCATCCGCCTGACCACGACCACCGGGCAGGCCGCGCACGCGGCCAGGCCGAGACCGACCGAGCCCAGCACCAGGCCGGCGAAACCGCCCAGCCCCCTGCTGCCCACCACCACGGTGTCGGCCGTCTCCGACTCGGTGCGCAGCCGTTCGGTCACCGCTCCCGTCACCAGAGCGGTCGAGATCGACGCCTCGGGGGCCGAGTCGCGGGCCCGCCGGGCCGCGCCGGCCAGCAGCCTCTCGCATCGGGCGGTCAAGGTGTCGTCCGGAGTGGAGGCGTCGAAGGGATGCTCGGCGCACCAGGGCTCGCGGACGTGCACGATCCGCAGCGGCAGCCCTCTGCGGCCGGCGTCCACGGCCGCCCAGTCGAGCGCGCTCCGCGCTATCGGCGAGCCGTCGAACCCTAGGACGATCGGTGCGGGCATCACTGGCTCTCTTCCTGGCGCAGGCGGACGGCGGTGACCTTGTACTCGGGGCATGAGGTGACGGTGTCGGCGTGACCGGAGGTCAGGGCGTTGACCCGGCTCGACGGGAAACTGCGGTCACGGCCTCGTCCCGCGCCGCGCTGGTCACGGCCTCGTCCCGCGCCGCGCTGGTCGTCGGCGGGGCCGATGCCGAGCTCCCGGCAGGTGCGCGCCAGCTCGCCGTCTCCCTCCAGCGCGTACGGGGGAAGCACCGAGACGATCAGGCCGACCGCGTCGCGGCGCAGGCCGGGCAGGTCGTCCTGGTGAACCTGGATCTCGGCGCCCTCCTCCGCCGGGGTCACGCAGGCCGCGAGATCGCGTCCGCCGGCTCGTACCAGGCACGTCCGGCAGGAGCCCACGGGTGTCAGCCGTTCGTCGTGGCAGAGCGCGGGCACGTCGGCGCCGGCCGCGCGCAGGGCCGTGAGCAGCGTCGCGTCCTCCGGAAGGGTGACGGGGACGCCGTCCACGGTGGCCCTCATCCGCCCCATCCCGTCAGACGATCGCCATAGGCGCGGACGAGGCCGCGGACGGCGTGCGGCAGCCGGCGGCCGAACGCGCACAGGCCGGCCTTGCTCATCACGTTCAGCATGGCCGCGTAGTCGTCGCCGGGAGGAGCCGCGTGACTGGCCTGTTCCAGCCCCCGGCGAGAGCCGACCCGGCAGGGCGAGCAGGCGCCGCAGCACCTCGACGTCCAGGTCCACGTCGCTGCCGTGCACCCGGCGGCCGAGGTGACCGTCCGCGCGTACCCGCTCCGCCGCCTCCCGCATGCTCGCCAGCGCCCGTGGGTACTCCGACCGCACCAGCACCACACCCCGGCGTGCCCCGCAGGCGAAGCAGGCCAGTGCCGGTCCTTCCAGGATCCGGTCCGGATCGGCCTCCATCAGGAGCCGGTCGGCGTAGGAGCCCGGGTCGCCCTCGTCGCCGTTGGCGATCACCACGGTCTCCGGCGAGCCGCCCGCCGAGGCCCGCTTGGCGGCGACGTCCGGTCCCGCGCACGCCGTCTCTCCGTCCAGCGCGGCGGGTCCTCCGTAGCAGTACCCGAGGCGGCGGACGGTCTGCAGCGACACCTCGGAGCCGTCGCGCTCCTGGTCGGCCGCGACACCGAGCACCCGCTCGATGGCGCGCAGATGGCGGCCCGCCTGGGCCGCGAAGCAGGCCGTCGCCTCGATCAAGTGGGCGCCTGGCCGGCCACGTCGCTCAGCGAGGGCACGAAACGCATCGAAAAGACTCCTTCATAGGTTTTCACATGCCCATTTCCCGGATATCGGACACATACTTTTGGATCCGATACGGAGTCGGCTAACGACGGACTGTGATGGGCAAGGACCATGGGCATGGGGGATCGTTCGTCGTCGGCGGCAAAGCCGCCGGCCGGCTCGCGGATCAGATCGTTGATCCGGGTGAACCGCTGCCGTTGCTGCGCAAGGAACTGGCCACGGGGCCCGGCGGGTTGTCGGAGCGAGAGACGGCCCGGCGGCCGGCGGTGTACGGGCCCAACCAGGTGCGGCGGCACCAGCGCACCTCACCGGCCGGCGAGTTGGCGCGTCAGCTGGCCCATCCGCTCGCGTTGCTGTCGTGGGCAGCCGGTGCGCTGGCGTTCCTGGCGGGCACGCCGGTGCTGGGCTGGGCGATCCTGGCAGTGATCGTGGTGAACGCGGCGTTCGCGTCGCTCCAGGAGCGGCAGGCCGAGCGAGCGGTGGAGGCCCTGGCGGCCTACCTGCCCGAGCGCGCCAAGGTGATCCGTGATTCCCGGTCCAGGACGGTGGAGGCCACCCAGGTCGTACCGGGCGATCTCGTGCTGCCGGAGGAGTTGCTGACCGGCGACGCCGAGATCGTGTTCGCCCGGTCGTCACCGGAGACCAAACTGAAGATCGCCGACGCCCTGCGCGCGCACGGGCAGGTCGTGGCGATGACGGGAGACGGCGTCAACGACGCCCCCGCCCTCCACCGCGCCCACATCGGTGTGGCGATGGGCCGCTCCGGCACCGACGTGGCCCGGGAAGCCTCCACCACGGTGCTCACCGACGACAACTTCGCCACCATCGTCGCCGCGATCGAATCGGGCCGCCGCGTCTACGACAACGTGCGCAAGTTCATCCTGTACAGCTTCGCGCACACGGTGCCGGAGATCGTCCCTTTCCTCGTCTTCGCGCTCGGCGGCGGGTTGATCCCGCTGCCGCTGACCGTGCTCCAGATCCTGGCCATCGACCTGGGCACCGAGACGCTCCCCGCGCTGGCGCTGGGCCGCGAGCCCGCCGAACCAGGCCTATCTGACCGCCACCACGGCCACGTTCGCCGGACTGGTCACCTGCCAGGTCGGCACCGCCTTCGCCGCCCGCGCCGACCACGCCTCGCTCCGTGAGGTCGGGCTCACCAGCAACCCGCTGCTGCTCGGCGGCATCGCCTTCGAATTGGCCTTCACCGCTGCCTTGATCTATGTGCCTGCGCCGCAGGACCTGTTCGGCACCGCCGCCCTGCCCGTCGACGTGCTCGCCATCATCGCCGTCTTCCCCTTCGTCGTCCGGGGCACCGACGAACTGCGCCGCTGGGCGGCCCGACGGCAGGCCGCCCCATCGCCGGCGACCCGCCCGTGACCACCGGCGGCGGGCCGAGCCGGTGCTCGCCGTGGCACGTTGTGCCTTTCGGCCCGGCCGCGACGACTTTCGGCCCTCTTCCGACGGCCGCCCTTCCTCTTGGCTGGAGTCAGGACAACGAGAGAGGGACGTCACCATGACCGTCACTGAGGAAGGCGCCAAGGTGCGCGGCGCCGAGCTCGCCCGCAGGCTCAGGACCGCCCTGCACGAGGGCAACGTGCGCCGGATCATCGTCAAGGACGCGCACGGGCGCACCGTGATGGAGGTCCCGCTGACGGCGGGGGCCGTTGCGTTCGTCGCCGCCCCGTTCCTCACCGTGCTCGCCGGGCTGGCCGCCGTCGGGGCCGAGTGGACCATCCGTGTCGAACGGCGGATCGAAGACGCGGGGAACGCGGACGCTTCCGTCGGCGTCGAGGTCGTGCCGGACGACACGAGCAAGGCGCCCGTGGCCTGAGCGGCATGCCGTGATCGGAACGCGTCACGGGGATCGGGCGCTGAGGGGATCCGATCGTAGGCCGCCTGGCGGCCGGAGCCGGTGAAGGGAGGTCCGTCATGGCGCGGTTACGGGAGTTCGCCGGACGGTTCCGCCCGGCGGGAGTGCCGGGCGCCGCCGCACCCGCGGGTGTGCCGGCCGATCTGCGCGCCGGTCGCGAAGCCGAGCTCGAACCCGTCTTCGCCGCACTGGCGGAGACGGTGAGAACCTGCTCGGACCTGCGCGAGCAGGCCGCCGAAGACGCTCGCGCGACCGGACGGCGCACCCGCGAGCAGTGCGAGTCCATCCTCGCCGATGCGCGTTCCCGTGCGGCCGCCGAACGCGCCGGCGCTCTCGCGTCGGCCCGCGGCCGCAGACTCACCGAGAACCAGGCGCTGCTGGACGAGGCCCGGCGAACGGCCCAGGAAGTCCGCGAACGCGCACGAACCCGGCTGCCGTACCTGGTCGAGCAGGTGCTCGACCGGATCCGCGGACTGGGGGCACGGCCGTGAGCGGCGCCTGGGTCGCGGGCACGACCAGGGCGAGGGCCCTGGTGCGGCGCCGGCTGGGTGAGGCCGGGGTCAGGCAGCTCGCGCGAGCCGGGAGCTTCGAGGCCGCCGTCGTGGCGCTGTCCACCGGCCCCTACGGTCACGACGTCCGTCCTGGCATGAATCCGGCGCGGGCCCAGCAGGCCGTGGCGGCCACGTTGATGTGGCACTCCAGGGTGCTGGCCGGTTGGGTGCCCCGCCAGGGGGCGGACGTGCTGCGACTGCTGGCCCGCTGGTTCGAGATCGCCAACGTCGACGCCCTGCTCCACGGTGCGGACGAGCGGTTCGAGCTGGGGTCGCTGGCCACGTCGTGGTCCCGGTTGAGCCAGGCCGGCACGCCGCAGGCGCTCCGTGCGGCGCTGGCCTCCTCGGCCTGGGGCGATCCGGGCGGTGACGGCCCGAGGGAGATCCAGTTGGGCATGCGCCTGTCCTGGGCGGCGCGTGTGGCGGAGGCGCTCGATCCGGCGCTGCCGTGGGCCGCGGGGGCGGCGGCGCTGCTCGTGGCCAGGGAGAGGTTCCTGGAGCGGCGCGAGCTGAACCCGCGGGCATCGGATCGGGTTACGACGCTGCTCGGAGCGAAGGCGCCGCATGCGCCGTCGCTTCCCGACATGACCGCCCGCCTGCCGGTGGCCGCGTCCTGGGCGCTCGAAGGGCTGGACGAGCCGGAACACCTGTGGCGCGGCGAGGTCCGATGCTGGCGGCGGATCGATCGCGACGGCCACGCTCTGCTGGCCGGATCGGCGTTCAGGCTCGAACCCGTCGTCGGCGCGCTGGCCGTACTGGCCGCCGATGCCTGGCGGACGCGGGCCGCGCTGGCCCGCCTCGCGCGCGGGGTGAGGGATGACGATGCGCAGGCGTGAGGTGAGCAGGCGGTGGCGGCCGGTGCGGATGTCACGGGTGGCCGTGGCCGCTCCGGAGGCCCGCATGCGGGACGTGCTCGCGCAGGTGGGCGACGCCGGGTGCGTGGAGTTCGAAGGCGGCCCTGACCTGGACGGGTATGGGGAAGCGGCGGTGGTCCGCGACGGTGTGGCGGCGCTTCCCGGCTGGACGCCGCAGCCCGCGGTGGCCCCTCTGGCGGAACGGCTGGCTCCGCTGGGCGGCGCGCTGGTGCCGCTTCCGCATCCGCGCGGTGTGGAGGCGCCGTCGCTGCTACGCTCCGGCGGGCTGCGCGGGTCGATCAACCCGCTGGTGGAGACGTACGGGGCGGTGCCGTACACGGACATCGACCCCGCTCCCCTGGCCATGGCCGCGTACGTGCTGATGTTCGGCATGATGTTCGGCGACGCCGGGCACGGCCTGCTGCTGCTCGTCCTGGCGGGGCTGCTGTTGTCGGGCCTTTGGCCGCGGCTGCGCCGGATGTGGCCGTTCGCGGCGGGGGCGGGGTTGACCAGCGTGCTCTTCGGGCTGCTGTACGGCGAGTTCTTCGGCCCCACCCGGCTCGTGCCGGTGCTCTGGCTGCGGCCGGCGGCCGAGCCCATCCCGCTGCTGCTGGCCGCGCTCGGCGCCGGCGGGGTGCTGCTCGGCGGGGCGTACCTGCTGGGCAGCGTCAACCGGTGGCGCGAGGGTGGCTGGCCGCTGGCGCTGTACGCCCGCTCGGGCATCGCGGGGGGAGCGGCCTTCCTCGGGATCGGGCTCGTGGCCGGTGGCTGGTACACGAGGTCCGGCTGGCTGACGGGCTGCGGGATCGCGGTGGCGCTGGCCGGGCTGGGGCTGGTGTTCGCAGGCTTCCTGGCCGAGGGCGGCGGGGTCACGCAGGCGGTGATGGAACTGTTCGACGTGGTCGTCGGTCTCGGCTCCAACGTGGCGTCGTTCGCCCGGCTGGCCGCCTTCGGCCTCACGCACGCCGCGATCGGCGGCATCGTCTGGGAGGGCACCGCCGGGTTGTGGCCCTCGCCCGGCGCGGTCGTGGTGTTCCTGCTGGGCAACGCGGTCGCCTTCGGCCTGGAAGGGCTGGTGGTCGCGATCCAGGCGTTGCGCCTGGAGTACTACGAGCTGTTCTCCCGTGTCTTCCGCACCGAGGGGCGGCCTTTCCGCCCCTGGCACCTCCCGTTGGAGGGATCGGCATGTCCGTCCGGCTCAGGCGAGGGATCCTCGCCGTCACCTCTGTCATCGTCCTGCTCGCCGTCACGTTCCTGATCGTGACGCTGACCGGCACGGCGGCCGGCTCGCGGGGCGCCCCGCAGCCCGCCGACGCGAACTGGG
>NZ_BAAAMU010000210.1:0-10992 GCF_039529435.1 Nonomuraea maheshkhaliensis | reverse complement strand
CGCCGTAGGCATCGCGAAAGCCCGCGTACGAGAACTCCGCCCGCACCTTGCCCGCGCTCTCGCCGGTCAGACGGGCCCCGATGCCCACCCCACCCAGCTTCTGTACGGTGTCAGCGGGCAGCGTCTTCACCTTCACCGCGCCGACATCGGCGGCGCCCTTGACCTCGGCGAGCCGTACCGGCAGCGCACCCACCGCTACCGCCTTCTCGCCGGGATCCACCTCGGCGCTTCCCGGCTTTGGCCACACCGGCTCCTTACGCTCGGCCTTCGGCTGAGACTCTTCCGCCCCCTCGGCCACTCTCGCCTTCGCCACCGGCCGGCCATCCACCGAGGTTTCAGGATCCGGCCCCGCCACCGATGCCGCCGCCGGAACCACGAGATTGTCAGGCACCACCAAACCAGAGATCACCAATGTCATCGCCACCGCGATGACCAGCATCATCGTCCGTAACCGCCGCCAGACTCGCATGTCGCCACCTCTTCAGGGCACGCTGACGCAGACCCCGGGAACCGGGGCCGCGTCGCGCCGTAAGGAGTAAATAAAGACGATCAGCCCGGATCTTGAACGACGATCATCCAGAGGTCAACACCTGCAAGTTCGCCGCAAACGTTACGGAATGTCGCTTTTGCGATCCACAGCGAGGCGCACTGCATGTCAACCAGCCTGTAGAAACGGCCCTTACCAGATAGCCGACGAGTTGTGACATGAGTCACATTGACGAACCGAGTCAGACATGCGGCGAGCTGTCGAAAATGTCTTCATCGGCGCCGTAGGCGCGTCCGTCTCCCCGTTGCGCCTTTCATGGGATGTCGCGTCACTGAGTACAGCATCCGAGTGGCAGTTGAGCAGCCGAGCGCTCGGGCGGACAACCGGATCGGGGCAGTACGACTGATCAAGACGCGCTCGATCGTGTCCGACGCCTGCTGGGGCGAGCACATCCGAGTCAACGAAGTACGCGAACGCATCGTGGCCGTCTTCCAGATCATCACCAAGCGCGTCGGAGCCGCCGTGGCCACCAAGCGCTCCATCGACAAGAGTCCTGGCGTCGGCGAGGCAGCCTCAATCAATCCAACCGGTTCACCAGATCTGCAACTTACAGGAGCATCCGCATCTGAAGAGCGGGACCGCCTTGCAAGGCTCCCGCCCGGAATACCGCTTCCACCAGTGCAAACACCCGCCCAGCGATGGCCAATGGGGAGGTCCTTGCTGAGGAGCCAATACAGGCCGAGCAACAATCACATAAGGCCCGTTGATAGAGAAACCGGACGCCGTTCGACTCGAGCTCTCCTAAAGCGGGTGCCGCAGGTTCGAATCCTGCCGGGGGCACTCACCTAGATCGCCATATATGGCCCCTGACCTGCGGTTTCACAGCCGCAGGTCTTTTGTTTCACCACCCTGATAGGCAGCGGACAGTGCCCGTACGCAGCCGTACGACCATGATCAGGGGACATTCGGGGGATGATCTTGAAGCCGTTTCCCCAGGTCAACCCCTGATTCCGCATCATCCACGCAGCGACAACCCGCTACGACCGCCTCCGCCCGCGGGCGACGCAGCCGACGATCGCGCCAAATACGTGCGTACAGCCCAGAACGGTAACCGACCATCGCCGTTGAGGGCGTTGTCGCTCCCCTGAGCGACGCCCTGGCCGCGGACCACCGCGATCGGGCAGCCACCATGCCCGATCCTTCCCGCTGGAGGGCCGGGCTCAGCCAATCCGGCGATGCCGCCGGCAGGGCGGGCTCGTACACCACTCCCGTGGACGCTAACGGCGCAGATCGCGGCGCGCACGGCTCAGGCGGATCGCAGCAACTCCGCCGCCCGTCTCGGACGCGGCATCGATGCACTCATGCAGCAGCTCGGCGGCCGACATCGATCTCCACGGCCGGGAACGCGATCATCGCCAGCGCAGCGGGATGTGCATGCAGCGCCCGCCGATAGCTGCGGGCGAACCTGGCCAGCCCGTCGGCCCAGTCGGGGTCGTCCAGTCTGACCTTGTCGTTGTTGCTCTTCGGTCTTGTCGCTGCCGCCATTTGCCGGCGCTGCCGGTCTCGCTGAGCTCAGCGGGTCACGGCGGTCTCGCGCTCCACATGCGACAACTTCTCGGGGTTGCGTACGTGGTAGGCGCCGGTGACGTAGCCGTTCTCCACGCGCACCGCCACCACTCCGTCGACCTCCCCCTCGACCCGTACCAGCAGCCCTGGGCCGCCGTTGATCTGCACCAGTTCGACCGACCTTTCCGCGTCGCGTTTCCACCAGCCGATGGCCAGCAGGCGTGCCACGTTGTCGATCCCCACGACGGGCCGCAGCAGGGCATGTCTAACTCCGCCGCCGTCGCTCAGGGCGACGACGTCCGGCGCGAGGACGTCGAGCAGGCTCTGCAGCTCGCCGGTCTCCACCGCTCGCTGAAACGCCTGGAGCGCGGCTCGTGTCTCGGCCGGGGAGGCGACTCCGCGTGGCCGGCGCGCGGCGACGTGGGCCCGCGCCCGGTAGGCGGTCTGGCGGACCGCGGCCAGGCTCTTCCCGACGGCTTCGGCGATCTCGTCGTAGTCCAGATCGAACACCTCACGCAGCACGAACACTGCCCGCTCGATCGGCTGCAGCGTCTCCAGCACCAGCAGCATCGCCATCGAGACGCTCTCGGCGAGTTCGACGTCCTCAGCCACGTCGGGCGCGGTCAGCAACGGCTCGGGCAGCCACGGCCCGACGTAGGACTCCTTGCGCCGGCCGAGCACGCGTAGCCGGTCCAGCGCCTGCCGGGTGACGATCCGCACCAGGTAGGCGCGCTCCTCCCGCACGGTGTCGAGATCGACGTCCACCCAGCGCAGCCACGTCTCCTGCAGGACGTCTTCGGCGTCGGCGGCCGAGCCGAGCATCTCGTAGGCGACGGTGAACAGCAGGTTGCGGTGGGCGACGAACGCCTCGGTGGCGGAGTCCACAGCGTCCACGGAGTCCACGTGGCCGGCACGATCAAGCGGCTCGGCCGGCTCCGCACCTCGTTCGCGGCGCTCGGTCATGCCCGGTTCCTGCCTGCTCGTTCTCAGCACTGCCATACGCACAAGACGTCGGTCCACACCGCTTCGTAACACCCACGGTAGGTGGCCTATGTCACATAGCCGCGCTGTTACAGGGATCGGGGCGCCGACGTCTCGTGATCGTCAGACGCCACACGAACGATCCGTACGGCGCACGACGAGTTGAGAGTGAGAAGGGAAGTCTTCCCCATGTCCACGCCCACGACGACCGACCAGCGGTCGCGCATGCCCAACCCTCTCCGCTTCCTCCCCGAGATGGCGGAAGTCGGCGAAGGCCTGCACAAAGCCCTCCAGAACGGCGCGATTCCCCAGAGCACCATCCACCTGCTGCAGCTGCGCGCCGGGCAGCTCCTCGGCAGCACGTACTTCACCATCAGAGAAACCGGCAACCTTCGCAGGATCGGGGAATCAGAGGAGCGCATCACCGCCGTAGCCACCTGGCGGGACGCCACCCCCTTCACCAACGCCGAACGGGTCGCGTTGGAACTGGTGGAGGCGGTCCTCACCCCGAACCCATCCGGGGAGCGCGTCCCCGACGAGCTGTACGCCAAGGTGTCCGCGCACTACGACGACAAGGCGATGTGGTCGCTCATCATGGCGATCGCCCACATCGGCTTCTTCACCCCCGCCGCGCTCATCGCCAAGCCGATCCCCGGCATGCCCCCCGGCCAGAACTACAGCGCGTAAGAAAGGCACAACAGCATGGGCATCACCACGTTCGCGGTAGCGGGAGCGACCGGGCGGCTGGGCCGCCACGTCGTCGACGTCCTGACCGAGAGGGGACGCCAGGTCGTGCCGATGTCCCGCGCCACCGGCGTGGACATCATCACCGGTGAGGGCCTCGCCGAAGCCCTCACCGGGGCCGAGGTCATCATCGACGTGGCCTCGTGGCACTCCTCCGACCAGGAGGCGGCGACGGAGTTCTTCCGTACGTCGGCCCGCAATCTGCACGAGTACGGTCAGAAGGCCGAGGTCGCCCAGATCACCATGGCGTCCATCATCGGCGCCGACAAGGCCACCGCCGGTTTCCTCGCCGCAAAGAAGGTGCACGAGGAACTCCTCCTGTCCGGCCCGCTCCCCGTCCGCATCCTGCGGGCCGCGCAGTTCCACGAGTTCGTCGGCCAGCTCCTGGACTGGCAGCAGGGCGACGTCGCCTACCTCCCGGCCCTGCCCGCCCAGCTCGTGGCCTGCCGCACCGTGGCCGAGGAACTGGTCGACCTGGCCACCGCCCCCGCCGCCCCCGCCGCCCCGGGAACACCGATCCCCGAGATCGCCGGCCCCCGCAAGGAGACCATGGCCGAGGCGGCCCAGCTCCTCGGCGCCCGCCGAGGCATCAAGGTCGTCGGCGTCGACGGGTCCGGCATGCCCGATGCCGACCTCGCCGCCAACGGCGCCTTCCTGCCCGGCCCGCACGCCAAGCTCGCCGGACCCACCTTCCAGGAGTGGCTCGACACCCAGCCCTGAGCCGACCTTGCCCTTGTTCCCGGAACTCCCCCACCGGTGGACCCGAGGACAAGGGCTCCCCTGAGGCGCATCCTCGGGGACTCAGCGGCTGCCTCTTCGGACGTCATCCGCAGAAAGGGCTTCCTCATGCCCGTCACCACGATCGACACAACGACCGCACTCGTTCTCATCGACCTGCAGAACCTCGTCGTCGGCCTCCCCACCACCCCCTCCACCAGTTCAGAGGTGGTGGCCCGTGCGGTCGAACTGGCTGACGGCTTTCACCACCACGACGCTCCGGTTGTCCTGGTCCGGCTCACGGCCAACGCGGACGGATCAGATGCCGCGCCAGGACGCACCGAGATCCCGCGCCCGCCTGGCCCTCTGCCTGCGGGCTGGAACGACATCGTCGATGACCTGACCGGCCACGCCGGCGACATCACCGTGACCAAGCGCACCTGGAGCGCCTTCTACGGCACCGACCTCGACCCGCAGCTACGCCGCCGCGGCGTCACACAGGTCGTGCTGGCCGGGATCGCCACCAGCATCGGCGTGGAGTCCACCGCCCGCGCCGCCTACGAACACGGCTACAACGTAGCGCTGGTGACGGACGCCGAGGGAGACCCAGACGGCCTCGCCCGCGGGTGGCAGGGTCGTCACGGTCACCACCTATGACGCGCGTGGTCTGGTGCGGACCACCGCCGAGCCCATGTACAACACGGCGCAGCCGGGCAGCGGTCTGCTCAACCCGGCCGCCGCAGACCTGCCGCAGTCCACCACGATCAGCTATGACAGCCAGGAACGCCCCACCGCCGCCATCTCGTACCACCTGGGCACCGAGCTGCGCCGAACGAGCACCGCCTACCCGGGACTGGATCGGGCCGAGGTGACCCCGCCGGTCGGCGCGAAGACCGCGACGGTCGCCGACATATTCGGCCGCACCATCAAGATCGAGGAATGGGCCGACGCCACCACCCATCACGACACCACCTTCGTGCACGACCTCAACGGCAACCTGTCCAAGACGACGGACGCCAACGGCAACGTCCGCACCTTCACCCACGACTGGCTCGGCCGCCGCACCGCCGCGACCGACCCGGACGCCGGAGCCACCGCCTACGGGTACGACCTGGCGGGGCGCATGCTCTGGAGCACCGACGGGCTGGGGCAGAAGGTCTCCACGACCTATGACGACCTCGGCCGGCGTACCGCTCAATGGGCGGGCGAGACGGGCAGCGGCAGCAAGCTGGCCGACTGGACCTACGACAGCGTGGCGAAGGGCCAGCCGGCCACGGCGACGCGGTACGCGGACGGCCGGTCGTACACGCAGACGGTGACCTCCTACGACGACGACTACCGCCGCACCGCCACCAGCGTGACCATCCCCGACGGCGAGGGTGCCCTCGCCGGCACCTACACCTTCACCGCCGCCTACGACGCGGCGGGGAACCTGCGCGAGCAGGGTGTACCCGCGGCGGGGGACCTCGCCGCGGAGACGATCACGCACTCCTACACCGATCTCGGCCTGCTCGCGGGCATCGCCTCCAACCACGGCGGCGGGTTCACCTACGTCAAGGACACGACCTTCACCGCCACACGGAAACTCGCCACGCGCAGCCTCGGCGGCAACGGCCAGGTAAAGCGCACGCTGGAACGGGACGCCACGACCGACTGGCTGGCCAGGGTCACCACCCAGACCAAGGCCGACACCACCGCGCCCGACACGATCCAGGACGATCGCTACAGCTACGACGCCGCCGGGAAGATCATCCGAGTCCTGGACGCCGCCTCCGCCGTAGCGGGCGGCACAGCGAGACAGTCAGACTGCTACACCTATGACGGCCTGCGCCGGCTCACCGCCGCCTGGACCACCACGGCGTCGGCGTGCGCCGCGGGCTCGGCGGACGGCATGGGCCCGGACCCGTACAACCAGAGTTACGCCTACGACAAGGTCGGCAACCTCACCACCCTGACCGACGACGACGAGAGCGCGACCTACACCTACCCCAGCCCGGGCGCCACCGCCGTCCGGCCCAACGCGGTAACCTCCATCGCCCGGCCCGCCGGCACCGATTCCTACGCCTATGACAACGCCGGCCAGCTCACCGCCCGCACCGTCGGCGGCGTGCAGAGCGCCTTCGACTGAAACCAGCTCGGCCAGCTCACCCGCGCCGTCGTCGGGGGCCAGGAGACCACCATGGTCTACGACGCCGACGGGCAGCGCCTGCTCCGGCGGGCTCCCGGCGGGACCACGCTGTACCTCGACGGCACGGAGGTGACGCTGTCCGGCGGACAGGTCACCGCCAAACGCCACTACGCGACCAGCGACGGCGCCACGATCGCCCTGCGGGACGGGACCGGGGTCACCTGGCTGCTGTCCGGTCTGCACGGCAGCCAGCAACTGGCCGTCACCGCCGACGGCCAGGTCAGCAGGGAGCGCTACCTGCCCTTCGGGCAGCGCCGAGGCGCCGATGACCTGCCCTTCACCGACCGTGGCTGGCTCGGCAAGACCGAGGACGGATCCACCGGCCTGACCTACCTGTCGGCCCGCTACTACGACCCTGCCATCGCCAAGTTCATCAGCGTCGATCCACTGCTGGACATGACCACTCCCGAATGGGCCAATCCGTACTCGTACGCGGGTAACGATCCCATCGGTCAGGCCGACCCCGATGGATTACGGCCCGACCACTGTGGTGACGGCTCCGGCAGGACCGAATGCGCCGTCAACATCCAGCAGAAGTTCGCCAAGCGGCAGCCGCTGACCAAGGCCGAGGTCGCGGAACACGTCTACAACACCCACTACAGCAACCTGAACGAGAGCCAGAAGCGCTCGGTCTGGATGGCCTGGAAGGGCCAGACGGATCCGGACGCCGTCAACGCCTGGGTGAAGAAGACGCTCGCCGAGCAGGACAAGCGCGCCATGCTCATGGTTCGGGACTTCCTGTGGGCGCTGTTCATCGACGACTTCCCCGAGTGCGCCCGAGGTGACGCGCTGGCCTGCGCCGGCGTCATCCCCTGGGGGAAGGCCATCGGGCTGCCGGCCAAGGTCATCAGGAAGCTCGTCAGCAAGGCCGACGACACCGTCCAAGCAGGACGGAGCGCGAGGAAGACCGGCAAGGCGGGGTGCAGCAGCTTCGTCCCCGGTACCCGCGTCACCATGGCCGACGGGACGACCAAGCCCATCGAGGACGTTAAGGTCGGCGACAAGGTGATCGCCACCGACCCCGAGTCGGGCCGGACCCGCGCCGAACCGGTCATCGCGGTCATCACCAGCAAGGGCGCGAAGAACCTGGTCCGGGTCACGGTAGACACCGACGGCGCACGCGGGGACGAGGTGGGCGTCGTCGTGGCCACCGAAAGCCATCCCTTCTGGGCGCCCGGCTCGGACGAGTGGCAGGACGCGGGCTCGCTCACGCCGGGACAGTGGCTGCGGACCAGCGAGGGCCGCCTTGTCCAGGTCACGGCCATCCGCAAGTGGAGCGCCAGCGATCAGCGGGTGCACAACCTGACAGTTGCGAACGTCCACACCTATCGAACGTCCACACCTATTATGTCGAGGCGGGGCGGCAGGACCTGCTCGTCCACAACATCGGTCCCTGCATCCCGGGCCCTGCTCGGTATCACGACGAGGAAGGGCTGTCCCATTCGTTCGATCGTCACGCGCAGCAGTGGTATGGGAAGGAAGTGAAGAAGGAGAAGCTGCTCGACGACTGGAAGAACCTCATCGAACGAGGGATGAAGTCGACGAAGGTGGTGTTGTGGAAGACGGAAGCACCGAGACCTATGGGCACCTGATGCGTGTGGATGGGAAGTGGTTCTTCCGTGCAGTTCGCCCGCTCCGACGGGCGCCTGATGACGGCCTTCGTCCCCAACCAAGCGCAGCTTCGCCGGATCCTCAGCCTCCTGAAGTAGGACGTCCCCATGCCCAGTAGCCCGCTGTCCCCGGAACCCCCGCACCTGTCGTTCGGGCTCTACTCGGAGCACGGAGAGAGGCTGCTGCTGTCGCAGGTGTGTGCGGCGATCGGCAGCGGTGCGGGCGGGCTGACGGGGGTGATCGGCGTGGCTCCGCGGGACAGCCATTTCGAACTGGTGAGCGACCTGGGCGCGGACTACTACGAGACGGAGCTCCCTCTGCCACGCGCGGCGGCCGTCGTCAGCGATGCCGACCCTGAACTGCGAGCCGTCAGGGTCGGCTTGCGGCACGAGCTGGTCGGGGCGATGGTCGCCGGTTATGACTGGTCGGACAGCGGCGCCGATCACGCCGTCTCCGTCTTGGCGGAGGCCGGGCCGCTGGGCGTTCCGGACGAGATCCGGACCGGCGCGGAGAGGCGGCGGGCGAGGAAGCGGGGGGAGCGGTTCGTGGCCCTGATGCGGCACGTGTGCGACGAGGTGGATCCCCTGTACGGCGCCGTGGGTGTCGAGATGTCGATGCCCACGCCGCGGCTGCTCGCCAGGTCACGGAACGGGCTGGGGGATCTGTACGTCTCGGATCGCCTCATGTCCCGATCTCCCGCCCTGCGCGATGGGTTGTCTGCCTGCTTCGCCAAGGCCCAGGTCGATACCTGGGGCAACGGCACCTACTTCTCCTCGTGGGGGCCGTTCAACGGCGCTGGTGTGAGCGCCCCCCACCCCGAGGAGATCTCGCGCGAGGCGGTGCGGCTGCTCGGACGGGCGCTGGCTCGTTGATCGAGGGGCGGTAGCGCCAGGGCATGCGGCTTCATGGGGGATGCGCCACGTGGACGCCCACGCCGTGGCAGGGGCGGTTCCTGCCACATCCGCTCGCGCCGGCCGAGCGGCTGAGGGCCTATGCTGGTGCAACGCGGTGGAGGACGTCACTCAGCGGCGAAGCCTGAGCGACAGATGCTCAAGAGCTCCACATCCGTGCCGAAGCCCCCGCCAAGCACCTGGTCTCCTGCTCCCCGAAGCAGCGGAAAGGCCGGAACCGGGTTCGCTCAGTCGTGGGCCGCTCGGTCGCCGACCGGCTGATCCTTCCAGCTGCACTCCACGACTCTCTGGACACACACGGTCCAGCAGCTCGACCTACCTCGCAATCGCCGTTCTCCCGCCGGCACCGTAGCTACGCCCGAGATCCTGCTGGCTAACTCGCGAAACAACAACACGCGGCGGCGCGGCGGCGCATGAACTCGGGGACGCTGCACACCTTGGACCCGTAGTAGAACGGCATCATCACGACGCCGCGGAACAGCATCGCGGGGACCGCGCCGATCCAGTAGTAGTGCATGGCCGGCATGCCGTACTCGGCGCCGTTGGCCGACATCCCGATGATCTCAACGGCGCCGAGGTTCGCCGAGATGAAGGCGAGGCCGGTGATCTAGGCGGGCAACGACCTCCCCGAGAGCAGGAAGTCGAGGCTGCTGGAGACTCTCCTGCACGCGGCCACCCCGACCAGCAGGACCACCGCGAAGCAGACCAAGATCAGCATGTAGTCGACAACACCGGCGCCGATTCTCGCCGAGACTCTTCGGCTTTCAAGGCGGCCTTGAGGACGTCGATGGCCTGGGTTATGGCGGCGCTGGTGGCCTCGGTGGCGCGGACGGGGTTGAGCATCATGAAGTCGTGCAGCGTGCCGTTGTAGCGGACGCTGGAGGTGGGCACCCCGGCCGCGATCAGCTTGCGGGCGTAGGCCTCGCCCTCGTCACGCAGCACGTCGTTCTCGTCGACGATGACGAACGCGGGCGGCAGGCCCTCGAGGTCGGCCAGGGAGGCGCGCAGCGGCGAGGCGGTGATCTCGGCGCGCTGGGCGGGATCGGTGGTGTAGGCGTCCCAGAACCAGGCCATCGCCTTGGCCGTCAGGTACGGCCCGTCGGCGAACTCGCGGTAGCTGTCGGTGTCCTGGCCGGCGTCGGTGACCGGGTAGTACAGGGACTGGTGCACGAAATGCACGTCACCGCGCTGCTTGGCCAGGATGGTCAGGGCCGCTGTCATGTTGCCTCCGACCGAGTCGCCCGCGACGGCCATCCGGGAGGGGTCCAGCCCTTCCTCGGCGCCGAACTTCACGATCCACTGGGCGGTGGCATAAGCCTGCTCGATGGCCACCGGGTAGCGGGCCTCGGGCGAGCGGTCGTACTCGACGAAGACGACGGCCGCGCCCACGCCGACTGCGAGCTCGCGCACGAGCCGGTCATGGGTGCCCGCATTGCCGATGACCCAGCCGCCACCGTGCACGTACAGGACGACGGGGAGCATGCCCGTCGAGCCGACCGGCTTGACGATCCGCACCCGCACGTTGCCGACCTCGGCGGGGACGACGATCCACTTGTCGTCCACGTCCGGTTTGGCGATCGGGGCGGCCTGGAGGTCGTCGAGGACCTTGCGGGCGCCCTCGGGGCCGAGCTCGTACAGGAACGGCGGCTTCGAGGTGGCCTGCGCCAGCTCCCAGGCGGCGGGCTCGAGGATGTGCCTGTTCATGCTGTGCCTTCTTTCGCTATGGATCAGCTACGTGCTTCGCGAGGCACGTAGGCGAAGGTGGGACCGGCGCCGCCGGGCAGCGC
>NZ_BAAAMU010000209.1:0-11310 GCF_039529435.1 Nonomuraea maheshkhaliensis | reverse complement strand
CTGCAGCTCCGCCAGCAGCTCGTCCAGCCGCATCTGCGGGATCAGCGGATTGTGCCCACCTTCCATACCGAACAGTCTCGCACCAGGACGATCGGCCGCCTAGCGCAGATGATCACACCAGCCGCGCCCATGCGGGATCTTCGGCTCCGCCGAGGCCCGCCCGCCCAAGGGCTCCTGCTCCTACGACGACGCGGACGGCGGTGCGGGGGCGTGTGTCTCAGCTCGCCCAAGCGCGCAGGCCGTACGACCTGCCGTGACCACGCAGCCTGGTGAGCGATTCCTTCTCGATCTGGCGAACCCACTGAGGAGTCAGCCCCAGCTTCTCGGCGATCTGCCGGGGCGTGTGCGGGTCGTGTCCGTCCATGCCGAACCTCAGCCGCATGATCAGCGCATTCCGCGGAGCGAGCCCGTCCACAAGGCGATCGAGCACCACCCGCAGCGCCCGCCGCTCGGCCAGTTCCTCGGGGGCCGGGCTCCGGTCGTCCTCCACCAGGTCCCCGACGGTGGAACGGTGCCGGCCCTCCCCTGTCTCGGCGTCCAGGCTGGTACAGGTGGCGGGCAGTTGCCGCAGGAAGGCGAGCCTCGCGGGTTTGCGCCCCAGTTCCTCGGCCAGCTCCTGCTCGGTCGGGGCGCGTCCCAGCCGGTGCAGCTCTCGTGCCCGCGCTTGGGCGACCTTGACGAGCTCGTCCTGTACGGCGATGGGCAGCCGCACGGTGGGGGCGTGTTCCAGGCCGCGCTGGATCGCCTTGCGGATCCACCAGGTGGCGACCGTGGAGAAACGGTTGCCCCGGGTGTGGTCGAAGCGCTCGACGGCCTCGATGAGCCCGAGGTTGCCGTCCTGGATCACGTCGGCCAGCGACACGCCGCGGTGCGCGTACCGCTTGGCGATCGACACCACCAGCCTCAGGTTCGCCTCGATCAGGTGCCGGCGAGCGGCCCGGCCATCGGCGACGATGGCCCGCAGCCCTGGCGTCGGAGCACCTTGCCGGATGAGACGGGCGGCGCGGGCGGCCGCTCGCATCCGTTCGCCGAGCTCGGCTTCCTCGGCGGCGGTCAGCAACGGCGTGCGGCCGATATGTGCCAGATAGTCACTCAAAGAGTCCGTTCCGGGGTTCATCGGGTCCACTCCAAGACGGCGAGCGGCCGGAGGCCGCGACGCACACCAGCGAGAATCATGCTTCCTCTTCCGTAACTCTGCCAAAACTCTTCCAAGACACACTGGAGATCGCGGCACGTCCCGTTGGTGATGGCCCCGCTCTCACGAACGGACCACGGCCACCGGGCACAGGGCACAGGGCATGGTGCAGGACGCCTCGGCTGACCGAGCCGAGCAGCGTCGATCGCGGGGCGCCGCGCCCGTGTGAACCCACGATCAGCAGGCCCGCCCGCTCGGCCGCCGTGATGAGCGCGTCCACCGGATGCGCGCGCCGGACGTCTTCGACGACCGCCACCTGCGGGTGATCATGACCGGCGGCCTTGAGCCGGTCGTGGACGGCCTGCAGCCGCATGGCGTGGATCTCGTCCACGTCGTATGCGGATCCAGGAACGAAGTCGTGCGCCGGCAACTGCCTGGCGGGCACGGCCCTCAGCGTCGCACCGCGCAGCTCCGCCTGCTCGAAGGCGTAGGCCAGGGCGGGGTAGCACCCGCCGCCCTTCCTGGTGCACCGTGTCCGGCAGGACCGCCTCAGGGCGCTTGCCGACCAGGTAGCACGAGCTGTCCGTCACGTGCACGATGTGCAGCGGCACGCTCCTGCGTACGGCGTCGCCCGCCGCCCACTCCACCGCGGCCCGCGATTCCGCGGAGCCGTCGACTCCTACGATGATCATCATTGCCTCCTTCGACAGTCTCATCTGACCGTGTTCACCTCCTCGGGGTGCAGGGCCGGAGGTCGCCGGCGTCAGGGACGAAGGGCCCTGTCCGGACAGACAGCCGCACGCCGAGAGCTCCCCCTCCGCCGGCGGCCCTTCCGCCCACCGACGCGGCGATCCGCTTGACGGTGCCGCGCGCACGTGTCACGCCTCCCGCCAGCTCCGTGCGGGCGAGTCCGGTTCGGTACGCACCGGCAGGACCGGTTCCAGGTGGAACATGCCGGTCAGCACCTCGCCGCTCTCCCGCGCCGGGCTCAGGCGGCCGGCGACCGCGGCCAGGACGTCCCTGGCGGTGATCAGGCCGATCAGCCCCTCGCCGGAGACGACCGGCACCGCGTCGACGTCGGCGTCGAGCATGACGGCCGCCACCTGGGGCAGCGGCGTCTCCGGCCGCACCCGCGCGGTGCGAACACGGCGCAGCAGGTCGCGGACATGGCGGGCGGACTGCTCCTGCGGCCCCCCGGACCAGGACGCGGCCAGTTCCTCGCGGGAAAGGACGCCCAGCACGCGCCGCCCCTCGACGACCGGCAGGTGGTGCACGCCGGCCCGGCGCATCAGCTCCCAGGCCATGAGCGGCGACTCCCCGGGCTTGACGGCGACCAGGACGCGGCTCATCACCCGCCCGGCCGTCCACGTCTCGGCGGTCATGACTCCTCCTCGCGGGCCGGGCGGACCACGGCGACCGGGCAGGTGGAGTGGTGCAGCACGGCGTGGCTGACCGAGCCGAGCACCGCCGAGGCGAACCCGCCCCGCCCGCGCGAGCCGACCACGACGAGGCCGGCGGTGCCGGCGGCTCTGGTCAAGGCGGCCACCGGGTGCTCGCAGGGCTGCTCGTCGGTGATGACCAGGTCGGGGTTGCTCGCGCGCCAGGGCTCGACCAGCTCGCGTGCCGCCCGCGGCTCCTCTTCCATGATCCGTTCGATCAGGCCGCTGTAGCCGATGGCGTACGGGGACAGGGCCGGCGGCTGCCAGGCGGTGACCACGTGCAGCCCGGTCCCCTGAGCTCTGGCCTGCTCGATCGCGTACGCCATGGCCGCCCGCGCGTGCTCGGAGCCGTCATAACCGACCACGACGCGCCCGTGCCCTGTCTGTGGTGCGCGGACGACGACGACCGGGCCCGCGGCGTGCCCGGCCACCGCGATGCTCACCGAGCCGAGCAGCATGCCGGTGAATCCGCCGAGCCCCCGGCTGCCCACCACCACGCTGTCGGCCGTCGCGGACGCGCCGATCAGCTCGTCGATGACGTTCCCCGCTCTCAGATCGGTCGCCACCTTGGTCCCGCCGGCGACGGCGCGCGCCCGGTCGGCGGCGGCTTCCAGCACTCCCGCGCAGTACTCGACGCCCTCACTGTGCGGCCACTGCTCGCACACGTGGACGAGGCGCAGGTCCAGCCCGCGCCGATCGGCGTCGGCGGCCGCCCACTCCACCGCCGCGACGGCCGGGGCGGAGCCGTCCACACCGACCACGATCTGTCTGGCCATCGTTCATCTCCTCGCCCGTTCGGATGTCGCACTTTCAGCTTCGATCCGGCCGGCCGAGGGCGCCGCAGGAGAAGGTCCCCAGGCGTTGTGCCTTTGGTCCCTGATCGCAGGGTTCTCGGCGGGCCGGATGCGGGTGCCGCTGGTGCCGTCCACCACCTGCGCGAGCTCGTCGAGGGCTCCGATGGCCACCGGCCGCCCGGTGGCGCGGCTGAACGAGCAGGCCGCCGCGATCTTGGGGCCCATGGAGCCGGGTGCGAAGGAGCCGTCGTCCAGTTCGTCGGGTGAGACGGACGTGATGGGCCGCCGGTGGGGTGTGCCGTAACCGGCGTACACGTAGGGCACGTCGGTGAGGATGGCCAGCAGGTCTGCGCCGAGTCGGGTGGCGAGCAGCGCGGCGACGGCGTCCTTGTCCACGACCGCCTCCACGCCCGCGAGGGCGCCGGTGACGGGAGCGCCGCCTCCTCCTCCGGCGATCACGACCGTCCCGGCGTCCAGCAGCCAGGCGATGACGGGCAGTTCCACCACGCGTTCGGGCCGCGGCGAGGGTACGACACGCCGGTGGCCGCGGCGTTCCTGGACGAAGGTCCATCCGCGCTCGGCCGCGAGCCGCCCGGCCTCCACCGCGGAGTAGTAGGGGCCGATGGGTTTCTCCGGGTGACCGAAGGCCGGGTCGGCGGGGTTCACGACGACCTGGGTGACCAGCGCGGCGACCGGCGTGTCGGGCAGGTGGCGGCCGATGCTCCGGGCGAGCCAGTAGCCGATCATGCCCTGGGTCTCGGCGACCAGCGTGTCGAGCGGGTAGCCGCGTTCCAGGGTGGGGTCGCGTTCGCTCTCCTCTGCCAGGAGCCCCACCTGGGGGCCGTTGCCGTGCACGACGAGGATCTGATGGTGGCGGGCCAGGCGAGCGATCTGTTCGGCGGCGGACGCGGCGTTGCGGACCTGCGTGGCCGCGTCGGCGCGTTCGCCGCGGTGCAACAGCGCATTGCCGCCGAGCGCGATGACGATTCTCACCGTGCGCCCGCCAGGGTGCCGGCGACGAGCGCTTCCAGGACCGCCTGGGCGGTGGGCAGCCGGTTGGCGGCCTGGGGGAACACCTGGGAGGCCGGGCCGTCGATGACGTCCGCGGCCACCTCCTCGCCGCGGTGGGCGGGCAAGCAGTGCAGGAAGATCGCCCCAGGTGCGGCCGCCCGCATGAGATCGGCGGTGACGCGGTACGGGGTGAGCGCGGCGGTCCTGGTGGCCCGCTGCTCGAGGGGATCGCCCATGGACAGCCACACGTCGGTGTAGACGGCGTCCGCGTCCCGGACCGCCTCGTAGGGATCGTGGGTGAGGACGAGGTCACCACCGGTGGAGATCTTCCGGGCCATCGCCTCGGCCTCCGGGTCCGGCCGGTAGGCGTCGGGAGTGGCCACGGCGAGGGAGATCCCGGCCAGCGCGGTGGCCTCCATGAGGCTGTGGGTGACGTTGGTGGCGGGGCCGACGTAGGCCAGTTTGCGCCCGCGTGGGTCGCCGAAGTGCTCGCGCAGCGTCAGCAGGTCGGCGAGCGCCTGAAGGGGATGGTGGGCGTCGGTGAGCGCGTTGATCACCGGCACCTCGGCGGATCGGGCGAATCGAACGACGTCGTCGTGGTCGAAGGTGCGGATCACGACGGCGGCGGCGTAGGAGCCGATGACGCGGGCGGTGTCGGCGATGGTCTCGCCCCTGCCGAGCTGCAGTTCGGCAGGGCCGACGGTGAGTGGCACTCCGCCCAGGCGGACCACGGCGGTTTCGGTGGAGACGCGAGTGCGGGTGGAGGGTTTGGCGAAGTAGAGCAGCGCCGTCCGCCCCTCCAGTGGCTCGCCGGCGGCCCCGGGGTGGCGCTTGAGATGCGCGGCCCGGTCGAGCAGCTGGGCGAGCTCGTGCCCGGTCAGGTCGGCGACGCGCAGCAGGTCCTTCACAGCGGGTTCCTTTCGATCGGGCAGCTCATGCAGCGGGGTCCGCCGCGTCCGCGGCCGAGTTCGGCGCCGGCGATGGTGATGACCTCGATGCCGTGTTTGCGGAGCATGGTGTTGGTGGTGACGTTGCGCTCGTAGGCGACGACGACGCCGGGGGCGATGGCGAGCACGTTGGTGCCGTCATCCCACTGCTCGCGCTCGGCGGCCCACACGTCCTGCTCCGCGCGCAGCACGGCGGCCGCGCCGAGGGCGGTGAACAGGTCGTCGTTCTCGCGCACGCGCAGGCCGGGGGTGAGGGTGAACGAGCGCAGCGCCGGCAGCTCGGGATAGACCACGAAGACGCCTCGGTCGACCATCGTCATGACGGTGTCCAGATGCATGAACGCCCGTTTGGACGGCAGGGCGGCGGCGATCACGCGGTCGGCGGCGCCGGCCTCGAACAGGCGCCGGGCCAGCAGCTCGATCGCCTGCGGGGTGGTGCGTTCGCTCATGCCCACCAGGACGATGCCGTCGCCGACGACGTGGATGTCGCCGCCCTCGATGGTGGCCGGCCGCTCGGCCTCCGCCGGGTACCAGACCGGTGCCCGCCCGGCGAACACGGGGTGGAAGGCGTAGACGGCGGCCACGTGCGTGGTCTCGCGGCGGCGGGCGGACTTGGCCATCGGGTGCAGGGACACCCCGCCGTAGATCCAGGCCGAGGCGTCGCGGGTGAACAGGTGGTTGGGCAGCGGCCGCAGGACGAAGTCGTCCTCGCCGAGCCCTGCCAGGCGCAGGCTGTCGGTGTTCAGGCCGAGCTCGCGCCGGGTGAGACCGCCGATGAGGTGGCGGGTGAGGATGTCGGCCGGCATCGCCTCCAGCGCCTCGCGCAGCGGCGGGGCGAGAGTGGGGCCGAAGACGGGCTCGGTGACGACGCGGTCCAGCACCCAGGTCCTGGCCTGGTCGTGTTTCAGGGTCTCGGTGAGCAGTTGGTCGAACAGATGGACGGTGACGCCGCGTTCGCGCAGGGTGTCGGCGAAGGCGTCGTGCTCCTGACGGGCGCGTCTGACCCAGAGCACGTCATCGAAGAGCAGTTCGTCGCAGTTGGTGGGGGTGAGCCGCTTCAGCTCCAGCCCCGGCCGGTGCAGGATGACCTGCTTGAGCGTGCCGACCTCGCTGTCGACGTGGAACACGGTCATGCCGCCTTTCCGATGATCCCGGCGGCGTCGTGGCGGTCGCGGTGCTTGAGCCACACGTAGACGGGGAGGCCGGCGAGCAGCAGCAGCGTGCCCTTGTAGACGACCTCGTAGCCGGAGCCGGCGATGGTCCACAGCGTGTACGCGAACGCCAGGACCGCGATCGTGCCGTCGAGCGCCAGCCGCCTGCCGGAGAAGTGTTCGCGGTCGGTGAGCATCAGCATGAGCTGCGCCATCGCCGCGTACGCGTACGGGATGAGTGTGGTGAGGGTGGCCAGCAGGATCACGAAGTTGAACTGCTCGACCAGGCCGGCGTTGTAGTTGAGCAGCATCAGCGCGGTGACCAGGACGCTGGAGACGACCAGCCCGACGGCCGGGGTGCCCCAGCGCGACACCTTGGCGAACACCTGGGGGAACAGCCCGTCGCGGGCGGCGGCCAGCGGGACCTGCCCTTGCAGCAGGATCCAGCCGTTCAGTGCGCCGAACGCGCTGACGATGGCGCCGATCGCGACCGCGGTGCCGGCCCAGTCGCCGAACATGACCGCGGCGGCGTCGGCGAACGGGGCGGTGGAGTCCACCAGCACCTGGCGGGGGACGGCGGCGAAGACGGCGACGGTGCCCAGGATGTAGACGGCGGCGGTGACGATCGTGCCGATGATCGTGGCGCGGGGGATGGTCCGCTCGGGGTTGTCGACGTCCTCGGCCGGGACGGTGGCCGACTCGATGCCGATGAACGCCCACAACGTCAGCGACGCGGCGGCGGTCACCGCCCCGAACGTGCTCTGGTCGCTGGGGTTGAACGGGGTGAAGTCGCCGGCGTCGATGAAGAACGGCGCGGCCACGGCCAGCGCGACCAGCGGCAGCAGCTTGGCCACCGTGGTGACGGCCTGGATCCAGCCGCCCTGCCGTATCCCGCGCACGTTGACGGCGGTCAGCAGCCAGATCGCGGCCAGCGCGACCCCTGCGGCGAGCAGCGCGGTGTCGCCGAGGGCGGGCCAGAAGTAGCCGAGGTAGCTGACGAAGGCGACCGCGATGGCGGCGTTGCCGACCCAGACGGCGATCCAGTAGCCCCATGCGGTCTGGAAGCCGACGAAGTCGCCGAAGGCGCGGCGGGCATAGGCGTACGGGCCGCCGGTCTTGGGGTAGGCGCGGCCGAGGCGGGCGAAGACCAGCGCGAGCAGTAACGCGCCGGTCGCGGTCAGCGCCCAGGCCACCAGGCTCGCCGAGCCGAAGGCCGCCAGTGAGGCGGGCAGCAGGAACACCCCTGAGCCGATCATGTTGCCGACGACCAGCGCGGTCGCCATCCAGGGGCCCAGTTTGCGGCGTGGTGCCAGTGGCGTGACGGACATGACGATGCCCTCCTTCCGGGTCGTCACCAGCACATCAGCGCCGTGACGACAGGCATGGAGGCGGACGTCCCCCATCTCTGATGACCTTGGTCCCCACTGCCGATGCCCTTCGGCCGTCGGCCCGAGGAGGACCGGCTCAGCGGCGGGTACGAGCGCGCCCGGCGACCGGCACCCTCGCATCCGCGTCGTGCCTGGACCGCGTCCTGTGCTCATCCACGCAGGCCGTCTTCACCGACCGCGCGCTGCCGGCCGTGTGCTACCGGTCAACTTCCGCCCGGACGGCCAGGAGATCGCCATCAGGGCCGCGGCCGGCTCCAAGCCGGCGGCCGCCACCCGCGACTCGGTCGTGGAGCCGCCCGCTCGTGAGCGACGGACGCGTGATCAGGGGAATCGATCACGGAAGTGCGACGGCGACGTCCGAGGGACTTGCCCGATCGACGAGCCCCGTCATCGGTGGCCGGGGACAACGCGCGCTCACTCCAGGAGCTCGGTCAGCGGGCGCCGGGGCAGGCCCTGGCCGTCGTCGAAGGTGACGCCGAGCCGCATGAGCATCTGGGGGTACTGGCCGGAGAAGAGCTCCTGGCGCAGGAACTCGCGCAGCAGGTCCATCTCCAGAGCCTGCGTGTGGAAGGCGGCGCTGACCCCGTGCGCGGACGCGTGCAGCAGGACCCGCTGCAGCGCCTGTCCCGTGGCGATCCACTCCTCGTGGCTGTCGCCCGGCGTGCTCAGGACGGCGACGACGCCGATCGCCGTCTCGCCTGCCGCGCCCTCGGTGCCCCAGTCGTGCCGCCAGGAGTAGTGACGCTGGGGAAAGTCCGGCTCCGTCGGCACGGGCTCGCGCGGATGACTCTCCGCGGGCACCCCGTCGGCGCGGGGGCTGCCGGGCGGACGGGCCCATCGGATGAGCTCCAGGCGGAACCGCTCGTCCTGCGCCTGCACGCCCTGCGCGGCCCGGGTCAGCGCGGCCAGTACGCTCACCGCCGCCGACGAGCGGATCGGCGTCAACGTGGCGCCCTCGGCCATGGCCGCCTTGATCAGCGACTCGACGAACCGGTCGGGCACCGGCACGTCGGCGAACCCGGCCCGGTGGGTGTGCCGCCGCTCGATCTCGCCGCCGAGCACCCAGGTCGGCTCGTCGGCCTCGATCTCCGTGCCCGGCCTGATCGTCGCGAGCAGTCCCGGCCGGTCGGGATCGGGCAGGATCCGCACCACAGGCTCGTAGCCTTCACAACGCATCGCGGTGCGCATCGTGAACAGGGCGGCGCCGCAACTGATGAGCAGTTCCCGGCCGGCGGCGTCGCCGATCGGAAGTTTCCTGGCGGTGTCCGCCCTCAGGCCGATCTCCTCCCTGGAGACGGCGAAGGTCCAGGGCTGGGTGTTGTGCACGGACGGAGCCCAGCGGCCGGCCTCCACCGCCGCGTCCAGTGCCTGCTTGGGCGAGCGAGCGCTCATGGTCCACCTCCAGAGGGCGATGCCTTCAGCGCATCACACCGCGGGCGGTCCTGACCAGGCGGTGAGCCGAACGGCACGGCGGGCGGGACGTTCGCCCCTTCTGGCCCCTCCCGGCGTGGATGAGGCTGGGATCAGGAGCACTCACGGGGAAAGAAGATGATCCATCATGCTCCCGATCCGTCCCCTCATCACCGGCACGGTCCTGGCCGCGGCGGTGACCGTCCCTCTGGCACTGCCCGCCCAGGCCACGCAGCTCGCCCGGGTGCCCGTGCTGACCGGTGTCCGCGCCGCTCACCAGCCGGGCCTCGACCGGCTCGTGTTCGAGTTCCGCGGCGGCGTCCCCCGCTGGGCCCAGGCCCGCTACACCGACGCCATCGCCGACCACGCCACCGGGCGCACCATCAGCGCCGTGGGCGACGCCCTGCTGCGGATCCGCTTCGAGCGGGCCGCCGCCGTCACCGGGCCGGCCCGCACCACGTACCCGCTGCCCGGCATCATCCAGGTCGTCGGCACCACGCCGCACCACTCCACGCTCACCTACGGCGTGGGCGTGGCCAGGCAGGCTCCGTTCCGAATCTACAAGCTGACCCGGCCCAGCCGCGTCGTGGTCGACATCACCACCCCCTACCGGACCATCCCGGTGCGCGACTACTTCCTCGACACGGCCAGGTACAACGCCGGCCGGCAGCCGTACACCACGGCGGTGCAGCGGCCGGTGATCGCGCTGTCCACCGCCTACGGCGCGCTGCAACGGCTGTTCGCCGGACCCACCCAGGCCGAGAAGGCACAGGGGCTGCGCTTCGTCTCCTCCAAGGCGACCGGCTTCAGCAAGCTGACCGTCAAGCGCGGAGTCGCCCGCGTCCACCTGACCGGCCGACTCAGCGGCGCGGGATCGGCCTTCACCATCGCCGACGAGATCATGCCGACGCTCAAGCAGTTCCCGTCGATCAAGTACGTGAAGATCTACGACGCCCGCGGGCACACCCAGCAGCCCTACGGCCCGTCCGACTCCGTCCCGCGGAGCCTGGAACCGTAACCGGCACGCTCAGGGCCCGGATGCCGGTCATCCGGGCCCTGAGCCAGGCCGGCGCCAGGGAGAGCAGCGCCGCCTGCCCCGGCGTACGACGGCCCCGCTTCAGGACTTCCGGCCCTATTCTCTGCGCTTCGCCCGGGTTGTGATGTGAGTAACCCCAACCGAATGCGCACAGAAAGAGCCGAACAGCCATGCGCATGACCGTCGCCGACGTGATGACCAGGAAGGTCGTCTCCGTCACCGCCGCCACCCCGTTCAAGGAGATCGCCGAGGCGCTCATCGCCGGCGGCATCAGCGCCGTGCCGGTGCTGGACCACGAGCAGCACGTGATCGGCATGGTGTCCGAGGCCGACCTGCTGCGCAAGGAGGAGTTCCGCGAGCAGTTCTACCGCGAGGGCTACCGCCCGCCGCTGCGCGCCCGGCTGCGCCACCCCAAGGGCAAGCAGAAGGCTGACGGCGACACCGCCGCCGAGCTCATGACCAGCCCGGCCATCTGCGTCTCCTACCAGGCTCCGGTGGTCGAGGCAGCCCGCCTGATGGACGCCCACGACGTCAAACGGCTCGCCGTCATCGACGGCGACGGCTGCCTGCTCGGCATCGTCAGCCGCCGTGACCTGGTCAAGCTGTTCCTGCGCCCCGACGAGGAGATCGCCGCCGAGATCCGCGACGAAGTCCTCGACCGCACCCTGTGGGTCGACACCTCCGGCGTCACTACGCGGGTGCGTCAGGGAGTCGTGACCCTGTCCGGCCGGATGGAGCGCCGCACCGAGGCGGCCATCGCGGTGCGCATGGCCGGCCGGGTCAACGGCGTGGTCGACGTGATCGACGAACTGACCTGGAAGACCGACGACAACACCTGGGAAGCCCGATAAGCGTGCTCCCCCGCTCCGTGCCCGGCATCGTCCGGGTCAGGCACATCAGGAGAACACCATGACGACCACCGTCGCGAACGTCATGACGACCACCGTCGCCGCCGTCAACGAGAACGCCTCCTTCCACACCGTCGCCGAACTGCTCATC
>NZ_BAAAMU010000208.1:0-11399 GCF_039529435.1 Nonomuraea maheshkhaliensis | reverse complement strand
GGCGGGCCCCGTGACAGTGGACGGCGCCCCAGGGCACGCCGCCACTCCGAGCGCCGCCTGACCGGACGCCGCCACTCCGAACGCGGCTCTGCCCGACGCCGCCTCACCGGAGGCTTCCCCCTGGGAGGCCACTTCACTGCGCGCGGGATCGGCCGGCGTCGGGCCGGCGGACGTCGTCGCGCCCTCGGCCGCCACCGAATCCTCGGCCGCCACCGAGTCCACGGGCGACGCCGAGTCCACGGGCGCCACCGGGTCCACGGGCGCCGGCGCGGCGAGGGTGCGTGCGGCGAGCAGGGCGGGCAGGTCGGTGCCGGCCACTTCCTCCACCCGCTTGACCGCGAAGTCCACCTGCTGCCGCAGCTCCTGCGCCTCCCGCCAGGCCAGCTTGCGGTGCTCGGCCAGCCACGACTCGGCAGCCGTGAACACCTTGACCGTGAACAGCCGTTCGAGCAGCTTCGACCGCTCGTCCCCGTCCGCCCGCAGGAACTTGGCGAAGTCGCCCTGCGGCAGCATCGCCACCTGGCAGAACTGCCCGGCGTTCATGCCCAGCAGCCCGCTCACCAGATCACCGGCCTCGTCGAGGCGCGTGGTCAGGCCGTGCCAGTCGGCGCCCTGCCACTCCGACAGGACGACCTTGGACTTCTCCTCGGTGAACCCCGTGCCCCGCAGCTTGGGCCGCTGCCAGGCCGGGGAGCGCTGGATGCGCAGTAACCGGCCGCGCAGCGTCACCTCCAGCGTGACCGACGGCCCCACGGTGGGCGGGGCGTGGTCGCAGCGCAGACTGCGGGCGCTGTTGCGCTGCCCGGGGACCTGGCCGTAGAGGGCGAAGCACAGCGCGTCGAGGATCGTGGTCTTGCCCGCGCCGGTGGGACCGTGGACGAGGAAGAGGCCCGCCTCGGCCAGGGCGTCGAAGTCGACCGTCTCCGTGCCGGGGAACGACCCGAACGCCGTCAGCGTGAGCCTGTGCGGCCGCATCTACGCCATCGTCTCCTTCACCCTCGACGCCTCGATGGCCTGTCTTAGCAGCTCTTCCTCCTCGGGTGCGGCAGGCTCGCCGCGCACCTCCCTGACGAAGTCGAGGGCGACCTCCGCCTCCGGCCGCCCGTTGAGGCGCACGGGCTGGGCGGCGGGCGCGCCGCCGGCCGGGTCGAAGGACAGGGCGAGCGCGTGGGGGAAGCGGGCGCGCAGCCGATCCATCGCCGATTTCGGGCGTACGGGGTCGGTCAGGACGATCTGCAGCCAGTGGTCCTCGTAGGCGGCGTAACGCGGGGCGCTCAGCAGGTCGTCGAGCTCGCCGCGCAGCCTCCCGACCGGCCTGGGCACGGGGGCGGGCACGAACGCGGCCTCCTCCCCCAGCGTGACCAGCCACGACCCCTTGACGTGGCCCACCTCGGAGAAGGAGTAGGCCAGCGGCGAGCCGGAGTAGCGGACGGTCTCCGACATGCGCTGCCGGCCGTGCAGGTGGCCGAGCGCCACGTAGTCGACGCCGTCGAACGCGCTCAGCGGCACGTGGGCCACGCCGCCCACGCTGATGTCGCGTTCGCTGTCGCTGGCCTGCCCGCCGGTCACGAAGCAGTGCGACAGCACCACCGAGGCGCGGTGGCGTGGGGCGTCGGCCCTGATGCGCGTCATCGCGTGCGCGATGGCGGCGGTGTGGCTGCGGTCGGGCAGCTCCCAGTCGGCCCTGACCAGCTCGGGCTCCAGGTAGGGGATGCCGTAGAAGGCGACGTCGTCGACCAGCACCGGCTCCCACGACTGGCCGGGCCAGGTGCGCACGTGGACGCCCGCGGGCTCGAACAGCGCCGAGCCGAACCGCAGCCGCAGCGCCGAGTCGTGGTTGCCGCTGATCAGCACCACCCGCGCGCCGGCCGCGCGCAGCCGGCCGAGCGCCTCGTCGAGCAGGGCCACGGCGTCGACCGGGGGCAGCGCCCTGTCGTAGACGTCGCCGGCGATCGCCACCACGTCGACCCGCTCGGCCCGCACCGTCTCCACCAGGTGGTCGACGAACGCGGCCTGCCCGGAGAGCAGGCTCTCGCGGTGGAAGGAGCGCCCGAGGTGCCAGTCGGAGGTGTGCAGGATCCGCATGTCGCAGGAAGCTAACAGTTCTCACCGACAAATGCGGTCTCTCCTGTCCCACACGCCAGGAGTAGTCTGAAAGATCAGCGGAAACCGACGCAGTTGGGGAGGCCGATGCGCACTGGCCGTGGCACTTTAAGCGTGGCTGCCGGCCTGGTGCTGGTGGCTCTCGCTTCGGTCGGATACGTGCTGCCGCCCGCGTTCGACCCGCCACCGCTCAAGACGGACGCGGCCTTCCGGTCCATCCCGGCGCAGCCGGCCCACGAGCTGAAGCCCGTCGTGGCCGCCGATCCTATCCGCCGGGAGGCGATCTCGCTGCCGGCGGAGGGCCAGCGTCTCGACGGCACGTTGCGGGTGCCGCTCACTCCTGGCCGGCATCCGGCGATGGTGTTCGTCTCGGGATCGGGCAACGGCTCGCGGGAGGAGTTCACGCCGCAGGCGGAGTTCCTGGCCAAGGCGGGCGTGGTGACGATCGCGTTCGACAAGCGCACGATCGGCTACAACTTCCGCGACCGCGACTTCGGGCTGCTCGCCGACGACGCGCTGCGGATGGTCGAGTTCCTGCGCACGCGGCCCGAGGTCGATCCGGCCCGCGTGGGCATCTGGGGCGTGTCGGAGGGCGGCTGGGTGGTGCCGATCGCGGCGGCCAAGAGCACCGCGGTGGGCTTCATGGTGCTGGTGTCCTCGCCCAACGTCTCGCCGCTGCGCCAGGTCGCCTGGGCGCTGAACGAGCAGCTGCTGCGGCTGCGCGCCCCCATCGGCGCCCGCGATCTGCTGACCAGGGCGATGGGCGGGGTCGGCTTCGACTTCCTGCGCTATGACGCGATGCCCGCGCTGAGCCAGGTCAAGCAGCCGGTCCTGGCCTTCTACGGCACCACCGACCCGTCGATCCCCTTCGTCGAGTCCACCCAGGCGCTCGTCAAGGCGCTCAACATGGCCGGCAACGACGACTACACGATCCGCTTCATGGCCAAGGGCGACCACGCCATGCGGGTCAACGGCGGCGACTTCACCGCCGGCTACCTGGAGACGCTGGCCAACTGGATCAAGGGCCTGCCGGGCACGGCCAGGCCGGCGGTGCACATGGCGGGCGCGACGCCGGTCCAGCGGTTCGAGGCCAGCGACGTGCCGGCCGCCCCGTGGTACGCGGGCGGCACGATGCTCGGGCTGACGATCTGCCTGGCCGCCGTCGGCTACGTGGCGGGCCCGGTCGCGGCCATGCTCGTACGCCTGCGGCACCGCGACCGGACCCCCGTGGAGGCCAACGCCAGGCTGTGGCCGCCGATCAGGCGCCGGCTGAGCCGGATGGCGTGGACCGGGCTCGGCCTGCTGGCCTCGGTGGTGGCGTTCATCACGCTGCTGGTGCTGTTCTCGGTGAACCAGGCGGGCGCCTGGCCCGCCGTGCTGGCGGGCTGGCTGGTCGTCCGCCTGCTGGCGGTGCTGATGCTGATCCAGGAGGTCACGGCGGTGGCGGCGTTCGTGTCGGCGCTGCGTGAGGGGCTGCGGCCCGGCCGCTGGCAGCACGTGACGGTCGCGGGCGTGCTGGGCGGCACGGGGCTGCTGCTGGTGGCCGCCGCCTACTACGGGCTGTTCTCGTTCCCCTGGTGAGCCTGGAGCCCCTGGGTGGCTCCCTGGCGGATGTAGGTGTTCATCCAGCGGTCGAGCTCGGAGAAGACCTGCTTGCGGGCCGGCTCGGCCGACAACACCAGGTCGTGCACACCGTCGGGGATGCGGACGCAGGTCACGTGGGGGCCGATCGCGGTGGACCAGCGGGCGATCTGCCGGGGGTCGAGCACGACGTCGGCCGAGCGCGCCTCCGGGACGAAGTCGCGTACGCGCAGGCCCGTGGCGGAGGCGAGGACGAGGACGGGCACGTCCACGGACAGGCCGGCGTGCAGCCGCCGCTGCGCCCGCCGGATGGCGGCCAGCCACATGGCGTGCACCGAGAAGCCGCCCAGCGGCTTGAGCTCCAGGTCGTAGTCCCATTCGCCCTGCTCACTGCGGTGCAGCGAGCGGCCGTAGACGTTGCTTGAGCCCAGCGGCAGGGCCCTGCGCGTGTACGACAGCGGCGTCTTGAGCAGGTCGGCGGCCAGCCGCAGCGGCGTGGACACGTTGAGGTCGAAGAACGGGCTGTTGAGCACGAGCCCCTGCACCAGGCCCCGGCCGCGGACCCGGTCGGCCCACAGGGGCGCGATCAGGCCGCCGGTGGAGTGGGCGTTGACCGTCAGCTCGTCGTGGTCGCGCCGGATGACGCGTACGGCCTCGTCGATCTCGGGGAAGTATTCCGTGACGCTCCTGGCCAGGCCCCTGGTCTGGTGCGGCAGCAGTGATCGGCCGTATTTGCGCAGGTCGAGGGCGTAGAAGTCGATGCCGCGCTGGACGTAGTGCTCGGCCAGGTGGTCCTGGAAGAAGTAGTCGGTGAACCCGTGAAGGTAGAGCACGGCCCGGCGGGAGGGGGTCTCGGCCCTCCTGGACACCAGCGTCGCCACGACCTCGCCCTCGAAGTCGTCGGGCATGGGCAGCACGGTGATCTCGTACATGCTAGACACGATAGGGATCGTCGGGCCACGAGGGGATACCGGGCGGCAGGTCCTTGCTCACCTTCATCGGGAAGTCGGCCTGTCTCTTCTCCAGGAACGCCGTCACGCCCTCCGCCGCGTCGGGCGCGCCGCCGAGCTCGGCCATGAGGCGCGAGTCGGCCGCGTGCGCCTCCCAGGGCGAGGCGGCCGACAGGCCCGACCACATCAGCCTTCGGACGGCGGCCACGGAGACGGCCGAGGTGTTCTCGGCGATCTCGCGGGCCAGCGCGTACGCCGCCGGCAGCAGCTCGTCCGCCGGATACACGCGCGAGACCAGCCGCCCTTCGAGCGCCTCCGAGGCCGGGAAGACGCGGCCGGTCGCGGCCCACTCCATGGCCTGGGCGATGCCGACGATCCTGGGCAGGAACCAGCTTGAGGCGGCCTCGGTGACGATGCCCCGCCGGGCGAAGACGAACCCGAACCGGGCCGTCTCCGAGGCGAGCCGCACGTCCATGGGCAGCGTCATCGTGACGCCGACGCCCACGGCGGGCCCGTTGATCGCGCCGATGACAGGCTTGAGCGAGCGGGCGATCCGCAGGGCGACGGTGCCGCCGCCGTCGCGCGGCACGCCGTCGACGGTCTCGCGGTCCACCGTCTCGCGGTCCACCGTCTCACCGCCCGCGCTGTCACCACCCGCGCTCTCACCGCTTGCGGCCTCGCCCTTCGAGGTCCTGTCGCGGGTCCTGTCCCGGCGGGCGAACGTGCCTCCCCCGCCGCCCAGGTCGGCCCCGGCGCAGAACGCGCGCCCCGCCCCGGTGACCACCACCGCGCGGACGTCGTCGTCGGCGTCGGCCAGGTCGAAGGCTTCGATCAACTCTCCGCGCATCGTAAAGGTGAAGGCGTTCAGCCGCTCGGGACGCTTCAATGTGACGGTGGCGACCTGATCGGTCACTTGGTACGCGATCTCAGAGAAGGCCATGCCCCGAATCTTATTCGGTTACTGATGTTCACCCATCGATAGACAGATATTTCGTATCCGATCGGTAGGCTGCCGCCGCTACGGGAGCCTGAGGCGACCGCGACCGCGTGGTTCACCGCGGGTCGCGGACTTTGCGCCTATGGTGGAATTCGCGGGGAAACGGGGAAGGCGTGCGGCAGGCTGACGAACCGATGAGCGCCGGAGCGGTCCTCGGGTGGCTGGTGCTCTCGGCACTCGCCCCTGGGTCCGCCCATTTGCGCGCCGGCCGGCGCAGGACCGGCCTCGCCCTCATCTCCTGTTACGCCGCCCTGCTGCTGGCGTTGCTCGGGTTCGTCCTGTCCAACGACCTCGGCACCCTGGCCGGCTCGGCGACCCAGGACTCCTGGCTCACCGCCATCATGATCGGCGGGATCGTGCTGGGCCTGGCCTGGTTCGCGCTGATCGTCCACTCGTTCATCGTGCTGCGGCCCGGCCGGCTGACGCAGTCGGGGCAGATCCTCACCGGCACGGTGGCGGGCCTGCTCGCCATCGTGGTGGTGGTGCCGTTCGGGTACGCCGCCCAGTCCGCCGGCACCTCGCGCCAGACCCTCGACCGGATCTTCACCGCTCCCGAGAACGAAGGCGAGCCGCCCCCTCCCGAACCGAAGCCCGAGGACCCCTGGGCCGGCCGGCAGCGCGTCAACATCCTGCTCCTCGGCGGCGACGCCGACGACAACAGGACCGGCGTGCGCACCGACAGCATGAACCTGGCCAGCGTCGACGTGCGGACCGGCAACACCGTGCTGTTCAGCCTGCCGCGCAACCTGGAGGACGTCCGCTTCCGCCCGGGCACGCCGATGGCCCGCCGCTTCCCCGGCGGCTTCGACCTGCCGAAGGACGCCAACGGCGGCAGCAGCGACCTGCTCAACAGCGTCTGGGAGTACGCCGACGCCCACCCCGAGATCTTCGGCGGCAAGCAGCACCAGGGCCCGAAGGTGCTGATGGACACCATCGGCTACACCCTCGGGGTCGAGGTCGACTGGTACGCCCTGGTCAACATGTGGGGCTTCGCCCGCCTCATCGACGCCATCGGCGGCGTGCGGATCAGCGTCGAGCAGGACGTCGTCTTCGGCAAGTACAACGAGGGCCTGGTCAAGGCAGGCACCCGCAGGCTCAAGGGCGCCGACGCCATGTGGTACGCCCGCTCGCGCACCAACTCCGACGACTACACCCGCATGCGCCGCCAGCGGTGCGTGCTCGGCGCCCTGCTCGACCAGGCCGACCCGGCCACGGTGCTGACCAGGTTCAACCAGATCGCGCTGGCCACCAAGGAGCTGATCAGGACCGACATCCCGCGGCCGATGCTGCAGCATCTGGTGCCGCTGGCGCTGAAGGTCAAGGACGCCGAGGTGTCGAGCGTGCAGTTCGTGCCGCCGCTGATCAACACCGGCTACCCCGACTGGGACAAGATCCGCGACATCGCGGAGAAGGCGCTGCGCGCGTCGGGCCGGCCGAAGGCGCCCGTGGCGGCGTCCGCCTCCCCCACGTCCACGCCGGCTTCCACGTCCACGCCCACGCCGACTGCCGCGAAGACCCCCAGGAAGCCGCAGGCCAAGGACGGCCAGGACCCGGCGCAGGGCCTCACGGAAGGCTGCGGCGGCTCATCCGCGAAGGGCTGACACGCTGGCGGGCCTCCAGCGTGCGGGCCAGCTTCGACAGCGACGCGTTGACCACCAGGTAGATCAGCGCGACGACCAGGTACGTCTGGATGAGCAGCCCGTTGTAGGCGGCCAGGACCTTGCCGCTGTAGAGCAGTTCCCCGTAGCTGACCACGAAGCCGAGCGACGTGTCCTTCAGCAGCCCCACCGACTGGCTGACGATCGACGGCAGCACCCGCCGGGCCGCCTGCGGCAGCACGACCAGGCGCATCGCCTGGAACCTCGTCAGACCGACGGCCAGTCCGGCCTCCGTCTGGCCGCGCTCGACCGACACGATGCCGGCCCGGAAGATCTCCGCGTACGCGGCCGCGTTCGACACCGTCAGCGGCACGGTCAGCTTCCAGAACAGCGGCAGGTCCAGCCCGTACCGCGGCAGCGCGAACAGCACCACGTACACCAGCAGCAGCGCCGGGATCACCCGGACCACCTCGACGTAGGCCGCGGCGGGAGCGCGCACCCACGAACGGTGCGACAACCGCCCCAGAGCCAGGACCAGGCCGAGCGCCATGGCCAGCGCCGCCGACACGACCGCCGCCAGGAACGTCGACCACAGCCCGTCCAGCAGGTAACGCCACATCGGCCACGTCGCGTACGGCTGCCAGCGCTCCGCGTCCAGCTGCCCGTTCGCCGCGAACTGCCGCACGGCCAGCGCCACGAGCGCCACCGCCGCGAGCGAGCCCGCCACGGTCGCCACCTTGATCCGCCGGCGGGCCCGCGGCCCCGGCTCGTCGAACAACGCGGTGCTCATCGCAGGATCACCAGCCTGCGCTCCAGCCGGCCCGTGACGAACCCGGCTATCGACGCGATCAGGGCGTAGGCCATGCCCGCGCCCACGAAGATCGGAATGGGCTGTGCCTCCACCAGGTTCACCCGGTGCGCCGCCGCCGTCAGGTCCACCACCCCGACCGCCGCCGCCAGCGCCGTGTTCATCGCGGTCGCGATGAAGATGTTGCCCAGCGGCTGCACGACCGTCCGCAACGCCTGGGGCAGGATGACGTGCCGCAGCGACTGGCCGAACGTCAGTCCGATCGCCCTGGCGGCCTCGCCCTGGCCCTTCGACACCGAGTTCACGCCCGAACGCAGGGCCTCGGCGATGTAGGCGGCCTCGTACACGGCGATGACGATGATCGCCGTCGCCAGCGGCGGCGCCTGCAGCCCGATCTCCGGCAGGCCGAAGAACGCCAGGACCAGCAGCACCAGCAGCGGCAGGTTCTGGAACGTCTCCACGTACGCCGTGCCGAGCGCGCGCAGCACCCCGACCGGGCTCACCCGCAGGGCGCACACCAGGATGCCCAGCACCGCCGCGCCGGCGAACGACGCGGCGGTGAGCTGGACCGTCACGATCAGCCCCTGCCACAACTCGGGCAGGTGCTCGAAGAGGACCGGCATCAGGACCCCGGCACGGAGCCGATCTGCGGGGGCTGGGGAGCCTCACCGGTCACCACGGTGCCGATGGAGTTCTTCCAGATCCCCTGCCAGACGCCCGCGTCCTGGATCTTCTTCAGCCAGTCGTTGACGAACTTCTTGAACTGGTCGTCGCCGTGTTTGAGCCCGATCCCGTACGGGTCCTCGGTGAACGGCTTCGTCACGATCTCGATCGACGGGTCCTTCTTCGCGTCCGCGATGAGGATCGTCTCGTCCTGCACGTACGCCACGCCACGGTCCTGCTTGAGCGCCTGGATGCACTCGGGGTCGCTGCCGAACGTGAGGATCTCCGCCTGCGGCGCCAGCTTCTTGATCGCCGGGATGGCCGGGGTGTTCGCGCCCGCCAGGACCTTCTTGCCGTTCAGGTCCTCCGGCTTGGCGATGCCCGTCGTGCCCTTCTTCACCGCGATCGTCAGCCCCGAGGTGTAGTACGGGCCCGCGAACGCCACCTGCTTCGCCCGCTCCTCGGTGATCGTGTACGTCTGGAAGACGACGTCCACGGTGCCGTTGGCCAGCAGCGCCTCCCGGGTCTCCGACGCCGAGTTGACGATCTTCACCTTCGGCTCGCCCAGGATGTAGGTGGCCAGCGCCTTGCCCATCTCCGCGTCGAACCCCTCGACCTCACCCGAGACGGGGTTCTGCTGCGAGAGCAGCGGCGCGTCCAGCGAGCCGCCCACGATGAGCTCGCCGCGCTGCTTGATCTTCTCCATGGTCGAACCGGGCAGGATCTCGGCAGCGTCCGCGACGGGCGCCTTGGCGACCGCATCGCTCTGCCGCGGCGACGCTCCTGGCACGGCGGGGCTGCTCGACTCACCGCAGGCCGCCAGGGCTAACAGTGAGACGACGGCGACGGCGACGAATCTCTTCATGAACAGCTCACTTCCTTCGATTTCGAAGATAAGCCGGACCGTAGTGGGATTTTTCGTAGCAAGTCAATACATTGTCGGCGTAAGTCTTGACATGGTAGGTATCTCACATGAACCAGCGGCTGCCCGTGCAAGGGCCACAGGGCGACCTGCTGCGCCTCGTCGCCACCGGCAGGGCCGAGTCACGCGCCGAGCTGGCCCGCTTATCCGGCCTGGCCGCCTCCAGCGTCTCACTCCGCGTCGAGGAACTCATCGACGCCGGCCTCCTCGCCGAAGAGGGCGCCGGCACCTCACGCGGCGGCCGCCGCCCGCGTCGCCTGCGCCTCTCCGCCGGCGCGGGCGTGCTCGCCGTGGCCGACCTCGGAGCGCACCACGTCCGGCTCGGCCTCCTCGGCCTCAGCGGCGACCCCCTCGTCGTCGAGGAGCATCCCTGCGACATCACCGAAGGCCCCCGCCGCACCCTCGACCGCATCGCCGACGCCTTCGACGCGCTCCTGACCGAGCACGTGCCCCCCGGCGTCCCCCTGCGCGGCGTCGGCACCGGTGTCCCCGGCCCGGTCGACCCCGCCACCCTGCGCGTCGTCACGCCGTCGCGCATGCCCGGCTGGAACGACTTCCCCGTCGCCGAGCACCTCGCCACCCGCTACGACCTGCCCGTCCTGGTCGAGAACGACGCCAACCTGATGGCCGCGGGCGAGGCCCGATGGTGGCCGGGCACCGAGAACCTCATGGTCGTCAAGGCCGGCACCGGCATCGGCTGCGGCGTCATCGCGGGCGGCCGCCTGCACCGGGGCCGGGGCGCGGCCGGCGACATCAGCCACGTACGCGTCCGCTCCGACTCCTCGGTCATGTGCGCCTGCGGCCACCCCGACTGCCTGGAGGCGTACGCGAGCGGGGCCGCGCTGATGACCGCGCTCACCGAGGCCGGCATCGCGGTGACCCGCCCGGCCGACATCGTCACGCTGGTCAACGACGCCGTCCCCGAGGCCACCAGCCTGGTGCGCGGCGCGGGCCGGCGCATGGGCGAGGTCCTGACCGTGCTGGTCAACTTCTTCAACCCGGACGTGGTGGCGGTCGGGGGCAGCCTGTCGGCGGCCGAGCCGCTCCTGACCTCGATCAGGGCGGCGGTCTGGGAGCGCTGCCTGCCGCTGGCGACCAGGGATCTGGAGATCGCGCCGGCGCGGGCGGGGCGGGACGCCGCGCTTCAGGGTGCCGGAGCGCTGCTCCTGGAGGCCGCCCTTACAATGTAGATTTTTTATGCCTATATTTCGGTAGATAGGGGGCGGCGGCGCCGTACAGACTGGGGCTCATGACACGAGAGGACCTGGTGACGGCGGCGACGTGCGGCGAGACCGAGGAGGTCGGGCGGCTGCTCGCCGCCGGCGTGTCCCCCGACGCGCCCGGCGACGACGGCGGCACGGCGCTCTACCGGGCCGCCGTGCAGGGACATGCCGCCATCGTGCGGACGCTGCTGGCGGCCGGCGCCGACCCCGGCAAGGAGAGCGGGGCGGAGGACGAGGGTCTGCCGCTGTGCGCCGCCGCGTGCTGGGGACACCTCGACGTGGTGACCGCGCTGCGCGCCGCCGCCGCCGACCCCGACCTGCGCGAGGACGCCGGCCGCAGTGCCACCACGGCGCTGCACTGGGCCGCCGCCAACGAGCACCTGAGCGTGGTGAACGCGCTGCTCGACGCGGGCGCCGATCCCGACGTGCGCGACTCGACCGGCGGCACCGCGCTGTCCCGTGCCGCTCGACTGGGCGCGTCGGCCGTGGTCAGGGCGCTGCTCGACCGTGGCGCCGACCCCGCGCCCGCCGGTGGGCGCAGCCCGCTCGACGCC
>NZ_BAAAMU010000207.1:0-11681 GCF_039529435.1 Nonomuraea maheshkhaliensis | reverse complement strand
CGGCAGGGCCGAAAGACACAACCTCGGTCCTCGATGAGGGCCTGGCAGGGCGAGCCCGCGAGCACGTCCGCGGGCCCTGACCCCGCGCTCCGGCCCGAGTCACCTCAGCGAACGGTGACGACCAGCCCGTGATCACCGTCGTCACGGTGGTAGACCACACAACCGGCTCCCGTCCGCGAGTCGGCGAAGAAGACGAACCGCGACCCGGTCAGCTCCAGCCGTTCGACGGCCTCTTCCACGGTGAGCCGCGGAGCGGGCAACGGGCTGATCGAGATCGCCGCGCACATCGGGGCCGGCAGATCCGGCCGTGGCACTAGCTGAGCGAGCCGGTAGCCGTCGCGGGTCCGGTGCACGACGCTGTCCTGGCCCGTCGTGGCCTCGGTGAACAGCAGGAAGTCATGGTCGAGGTCCACCATGTCCACCACCGCCTCGTCGGGTAGCGCGCGCCCTGTGGCGAAGGTCCGTACGATCCGCCGCTGCCTGTCCGACCGGCCCGGCGAGGAGCGGTGCCCGTAGTGGCGGCCCCTGCGGTTCTCCCAGTCCCTGGTGGCCTCAAGCAGGCGCGCCCGGAGCCTGTCCGCGAGCAGGTGGATGGCAGCACGCGTGGACCGGGCGCCGGCCTCTGCCCTGATGAGCCGCCCCTGGACGTCCAGCACGGCCTGGGCGGTGCATCGCCTGGCCGCGCCCCGCGATCCGGGCTCGTCGGTGAGCTTGACCCGAGCGTCGAGCACCGGCTCCTGCGCGAGCCTGGCCAGATCGGCCACGATCTCCCTGGCCCGCCGTACGTCGCCGGACCGGATCCCGCCACTGATCTTGACCTGCACTGCGGCGGGATCGAGAGCGATGGGCCTGTGCCTCATTCGTAGCCACCTTCTTCGCGTCCGTCGGTGATGCCTTCACCCTCTGACCAGTCCGAATGCGGCCACCAGGGACTTTGGTCCCGCTCCGCGCCGACATCGGCCCCTGCGACAGCAGGGACGAAAGGGACCGACGGGATGCCCATTGCCGGGTGCCGAACGGACTTTGGCCCCTGCTCCCGGACGGCGGCGGGCGACAGGGTGGTTCACATGCGCATCCTCATGACGGAATCGGCCCCTTCGCATGGTGCGGTGGCGGCGGCACTGCTGGCCCTCGACGAACATGACGTGGCCTACTGCCACCCACCTGAGGCGCGGCCCTCCCCCGCGCCGTGCGCCGGGATGCGGCCGGGCGGCCGCTGCCCGCTGGCCGACGGGGATGTCGACCTGCTGGTGGACATCAGGCTGAGTCCGGGACCGTTCACCCTCAGAGAGGCCGGGGTCATGTGCGCCCTGCGCGCGCAGGTTCCCGTCCTGGTGGCCGGCACCCCGCCCGAGGGGACGGCGCTGGACGAGCTTGTCTCCACCTGCCACCCGGCCGACCTGGTCGCGACCTGCGCGCAAACGGTCTCGCCCACCGGCCCCGCGGCGCGCCGGGCCATCGCCGAGGCGGTGCGCCCTCTGCTCCGTACCAGGGGGACCCGACCACAGGTGCAGCTCGCGGAGGTGGACGGCGCGGTGCACGTGTACCTGTCGTTCCTGAGCGAGATCAGCGCCGCCCTCGCCGACGAGGTACGCCAGGAGGCCGCGCGCGCGTACACGCGGGTGACCCACGGCCGCTTCTCCGTCGTCGCCCACGTGGCGCTTCTGGCCGGAATCCAGAACGCATCCACGGGGTTCTAGGCCAGGAAGGCGCGGACCGCGTCCTGGAAGGCTCGTGGCTCCTCCGAGAAGACGAAGTGCCCCGCCTCGGCCACCTCCACCGGCTTGGCGTCGGGGGATCTGCCCGGCCATGACACCACTGGCGACGGGCGGGCACGCCCAGTCGTACCGGCCGGTGACGACCAGCGTGGGCGTCAGGGCCGGAGTCGTGTCGCACAGGACCTGCGACGGCTGGACGAACTACGTGACCCGGCGGCCGTTGGTCCCGCGTCCGCTCGCCCCCGTTCGACCTGCTCCGAGGCTTGAAGCGGACCCGGGACCGGAAGTCACCGCCGCTTGTGCGCACACGTGGCGGACCGCGCCCGGACGATGGCCCGCGCGGTCAGCAGGGCGACGACGGCGACCATCTGCCCACCGGCGATGATCTTGTTGATGTCGACGGCCGGTCGCCAGCGCACGTCTCCGTCCTTGATGACGAACACGCCCGCGGGTGCGGCGCCGAGGCCGAACCCGCCGCCGTTGCCCTCACCCGGCCGCTCACCCTCCTGCTTGCCGCTGCCGCCGCCACCTCCGCCGCCGATGCGGGCGACCGGGATGACGGTGACGCCGTTGCGCACGACCGGTTCGCCGAAGACCCGATCGACCCGCGCCACCTCCTTGACCGTGCCGCTCACGTCGATGCCGTCCATCGCTCCTCCTTGATTCGATGACGGGGTGTTGCGCGTCGTCCTGACAACGGTCCTGAACGGCGCGTCCTTTCCTCATCGTGGACGTCGCCGCCGCGCCCCGGACAGGGACGAAAGTCCCTGGACGCCGGGCCGACGGCCTGTCGAAAGGCTCATCCACGCTCAGGCCGCCGCCGCGTCCACGCACCAGCGGTCCGACCGCCTGCGCACGCGGCTCGGCAGGCACCGCGGCCCGTCTCGGGTGCTAGAAGTGGCGCCGGTAGCCGGCGGCCGTGTGCAGGCGGCCCACCGCCATCGCGCCGGCAGCCTGGCGAGGCAGGACGCCGTCGGCCGACACCCGGTCGACCAGCTCGGCCGTGTTGGCGTGGAGCTTCTCCTCGATGGCCGCGAACGCCTGCGCCCTGGTCCCGCCCGCGTACTCCATCGCGGCGCAGATCACGCCGCCGGCGTTGGCGATGATGTCTGGCAGGCACAGCACCCCGCGCTTGTGAAAGATCCGCTCGGCCTCCGGCGTGGCGGGAATGTTGGCCCCCTGCAGGACGACCTTGGCCTGAACGCGGGAGGCGTTCCGCTCGGTGAAGACGTCGGGTCCGGCGGCGGGCACCAGCAGCTCGCACTCCAGCCACAGGATGTCGTCCCGGTCCACGGCCCTTCCGCCGGGGAACGCCGACACCGGCTTGCCCGCCCGCTTGGTGGCCAGCAACGCCTCGACGTCGAGGCCCTCCTCGCGATGGACGGCTCCCTCGGCGTCGGAGACGGCGATGACACGGGCGCCTCGTCCGGCCAGGTTCATCACCACGTGAGTGCCGACGGCGCCGAAGCCCTGCACCACGACGCGCGCCCCGGCCAGGTCGATCAGCTTGTCGGCGGCCAGCGCGTCGACGCAGCAGGCCAGCCCGTACCCGGTCGCGCCGAGCTCGTCCAGCGGGATGCCGCCGAGCACCGACGGCAGTCCGACCGCCCGGCCGATCTCGTCGTGCACGAACGCCATGCAACCCTCGTCGGTCCCCATGTCCGGCCCCGGGATGTAGTCGGTCAGCTGCTCGATCGCGCGCGCGAAGGCACGCATCTCACGTTCACGCGGCGCGCCGTCCATGCTCGGGGCGAGGTAGATGCCCGACTTGCCGCCGCCGTGCGGCAGACCCGCCGCCGCGTTCTTCAGCGTCATCGCCCTGGCCAGCCTGGAGACCTCCGCCACCGAGACCGCGGGCGACAACCGGACCCCTCCGATGGCCGGTCCGAGCGCGACGTTGTCCACCACGACCACCGCGGCCATGCGCGGCATCGGCCGCAGGAACACCACCTTCGCCGGGCCCAGTTCGTCGGCGTACCAGGCGGCCCTGATCTCAGGCTGCACGGGTCTCACCTCCATGTTCAAGATCGTCTGTAACTCCACCCTCACAGAGGGGCGTACGCGACGAACGAGGCGAAGGTCCCGGACACGGTGCCGTTGGTCACCGGATGACGACGTAGAGCACCACCCCCACGCCGGCCAGGATGAGCCCGTACATGACGAGGCCCTTGATCCACGCGGTGAAGCCGCCGACCACCCGATGCCGATAGCCGACGAACCGGTCATGGGCGTCCCTGGCGGCCTGCCGGTAGGTGCCCAGTGTGTAGGCGGCCACCACCGCGATCAGCAGCACCACCCATAGTTAAGGGGTCATGGCAGACCTCCTTCCGGGCCGGCTCGGGCTCGAAGCGGCCCGGCCGGGCGCAGTACTCGCCTATCGCCGCGGCGAACTTCGCGGCGTGGTAACCGTCGGCGTAGCGGTGGTCGAAGGTCGCCGTCAGCGGCAGTACGGGGCGCACGACGACCTCGCCGTCCCGGGCCACCGGCTGGTGACGTACGGCACCGACGAGCACCAGGACGGGCACCCGGTAATAGGCGGCCAGCGGTGAGTAGGCTCGGCTGATCCCCCACATGCCCACCGAGGTCACCATCGCGCCGCCGAACGCCTGCCGAGGCAGACCGAAGCGCCGCAGGTCCAGGTTGAGATCGGAGGTCAGCCAGGCCGAGATCGTGAGCACGTGCCGCAGCAGCCATCGGGGCACGTACGCCATCAGGGCCTTTCCGCGACCCAGCTCGGGGTCCACACCGGACTCCAGGGAGGCGCAGCGGGCCCGTAGCTCCCCGGCGATCTCGGTGGCCGCCTTGCGGTCGGCGTCGCACACCTTGATGCCGGTCAGCTCGTGTCCCTCGCCCGTCGTCACGATGAAGAAGACGTCCACGCTCTCGCGCCTGCGCATGTGGCCGCGCGCCATCCGGACCCGCAGCTCGGGCACGGTGGCCAGCGCGTGCGCCACTGCCCGTCCGACCAGGTGGGTCACCGTGAGGCGCACGCCCGTGCTGCGGCGGACGGCGTCGATGTGGGCCAGGATGGGCTCGGCGTCCAGGTCGAGCTCGCCGTAGAACTGCGGGTCACGCGGCGGACCCCAGGTCGCCGCCGCGAGCCTGCGCCAGTCGTTCCTGCGCGATGACATACCTCCATGGCAGCCGCTGGAGCCGTCGCGGACAGCGGTCGAACGTCACCATCTCTCAGGACTTGGACCAGGACCAAGGTCCCGCGGCCGGCCCGGCTCAGGAGGTGCCGACCACCGCGATCGGGCAGGGCGCGTGGCGGAGGAGGGAGTTCGTGGCGCCGCGCTTACGTCCGACGACCACGAGGGTGGGGTGCTCGGTGCCGTCGTACGGCCGGACGCGCACGCCGGGATGACGGGCCGCAGGCTCCGTCAGGTCGGCCGGTGACATGATCGGCAGCTGGCGCAGGGCCGCCTCCCCGAAGGCGAACTCCAGCACGGCCGCCTCGGGGTCCTTGCCCGCCACGACGATCGGGCCGGGGTTCGTCGGCGCGGGCAGCGGGCCGGGGCCGCGTACGATGATCACCGGGCAGTCAGCGTGGGCGGCGACGTACCCGGCGACCGAGCCGACGACCGCGCGGGGCAGCGCGCTCAGGCCGCGGGAGCCGACCACGATGAGTTCGGCGCCACCGGAGATCTCGACGAGCCGCTGCGCGGCCGGGCCCTCGTACAGGTCGGTGTCGACGCGGACGCCCGAGCTGCTGGAGCGGGCGCACTCGGCGCCGTGCCACAGCACGTGTTCGGCCGCTTTGCGCAGGTGGGCCTTGGCGTCCTCGTCCGCGTCGCCGTACGGCCACTGCCAGGCGTGGGCGACGGTCAGCGGCAGCTTCCTCAGCTCGGCCTCGTCCAGCGCCCAGTCCAGGGCCTGCATCGAGAAGTCCGAGCCGTCATAGCCGAGCACGATGTCCTTCATGCTCCCAGCCTCACGCGCGCACGGGCCGGCGGGCAGGGACCTTGGTCCTCAAGGGCGAGGGCCGTCCGGCACGTCATCGGCACCGGCCACCGCCGGCACCGCGAACCCGGCGATCTCCCCCAGTGTGGCGGCCTTGGTCCAGCGCCACCACAGCCGCCGCGGGCTGCTGGTCACCGCGCGCACGTCCCCGTCCCGCAGGTCCGGGACCTTGGCCGCCGCCCCCACAGCAGGTAGGCGACGGGCCCGACCGGCTGGACGAAGATCGCAAGCCACCACAGGCCCTTACGCCCGCGCACGTCACCGGCGGGCCGGAAGCAGAGATCCACCGCGGCCGCCGTGGTGAGACCGACCTCCACCGACGCCAGGGCCATCAGCGTCCCCTGCCGCCTCTTCGACATCTCGTTCCAGCGCATCGGGATCTCCCCTCACTTGTTCCTCGGTCCGATCGCGGGCCGGCGGGCGGGCTCCACCCGCATGCGCAGGCGCACGATCGTGCCCTGCGGGCTCGTGACGAAGCCGACCTCGTCGGCCAGCCGGCGCATCAGCCAGATGCCTCTCCCGCCGGGAGCGCCCGGCGGCGGGAGGGAGCCCTCGGCGAGGGTGCGGGCGGGGATGCCCGCCCCCGTGTCCTCGACCTCGCACAGCAGGCCGTCGTTCTCCCGCCACAGACGGAGACTGCCCTGGCCGCCTCCGTGCGCCAGCGCGTTGATCACGCATTCGTTGACCGCCATGAGGAAGTCCGTCAGCCGCTCGCCGGCGAGCCCCTGTTCCGACGCCCCGTGGTGGAAGGCGTCGCGCGTGCTCGCCAGGCACCTCTCGTCGAAGTGCCTGGCGAACAACAGAACGGCGTCCATGTCATGCCATCCGCTGGGCCATCTCGACCAGGCGGTTGGCGTAGCCCCACTCGTTGTCGTACCAGCCGAAGACCTTGACCAGGTCGCCGCTCGCCTGGGTCAGCGCGGAGTCGAACACGCACGACGCGGCCACGCCGATGATGTCGCGCGAGACCAGCGGATCAGTGCTGTAACGCAGAATGCCCCGCAGCCCACCCTCGGCCGCCGCGGCGAAAGCATCGTTGACCTCCCGCACACTCACCTCACGACCGAGCTGAGCGGACAGATCGGTGATCGAGCCATCCTCCACCGGCACCCGGATCGCGACCCCGTCCAGACGCCCGTCCAACGCCGGCAACACCTGACCCACCATCCGCGCCGCACCCGTCGTGGTCGGCACCATGTTCACCGCCGCCGACCGAGCCCGGCGCGGATCCTTGTGCGGACCATCCAGCAACAACTGATCACCGGTGTAGGCATGAATCGTCGTCATGAAACCGCGCACCAGCCCGAACCGCTCATCCAGCACCTTCACCATCGGCGCCACACAGTTCGTCGTGCACGAGGCCAGCGACACGATCTCATGCCGATCCGGATCATAGGCCGCATCGTTGGCACCCGGAACGATGGTCACATCCAGACCCTTGCCCGGAGCCGACAGCAGCACCCGGCGCGCACCGGCCTTCAGATGAGCGGCCAGGACGTCGCGGGTACGGAAACGGCCGGTAGCCTCGATGACCAGCTCCACATCATGAGCCCGCCACCCGATCGCAGCAGGATCACGATGCGCGCTGACAGGGATGACCCTGCCACCGACCTCCAGCGCCCCCGCACAGACGGTGACCGGCACATCCAGCGGCCCGTACGTGGAGTCATACCTCAGCAGATGAGCCAGCACAGCCGCGTCAGTCACATCGTTGACCGCCACGACGTCCAGACCGGTACGCAGCGCGCACCGCAGAACCGCCCGGCCGATCCGCCCGAAACCATTGATACCTATTCGCATACCCGCATCGTCTGATCGCCCAGCGGGTCCCGTTAGAGGCGTCGGTCCCGCCGGCGGTGGGACCTTCGGCAGCCCAGGTCGCACAGCTATCTGGATGGGTTCCCGCCCCGCGGCCCGCCGGCAGAGGCCAAAGGACTCGGCCCCATCGGCCGCAAGACCCGTTCCACTTGCCGATGCCGTCGACAGCGGGACCAAGGTCCCTTCTGCCGAGGCGGCCGCACGCTCACGCTGAGGACAGGAGGAAGAACAGAGGTGGGTGATCACGATGATGTGGTGGGACCACAGCGGTATGAACAGCTGGAGTTACGCGCTCATGATCCTCAGCGCCCTGCTGCTCTGGGGTCTGCTGGTCACGGTGATCGTGCTGGCGGTCCGCCAGGCGAGCAGGAGCGCCCGCACCGGACCGGCGGCCGGATCCGCGTCGCCGACCGCCGAGGAGCTTCTGGCGCAGCGCTTCGCCCGCGGCGAGATCGACGCCGAACAGTACCACGCCGACCTGCGGATCCTCCGCGAGAGGCACGACCACCCCCTCGCCACGTGACCCAGCGGCCGGGCGGCCGGGTCCAACGGCCGCGCATCGAGGACCTTAGGCTCCTGCCTCGTGCCCTCCAGGATGCTGCTCTGGAATCATGGAGACTTATCCCGTACGCGTGGAGGCCCGCCTCGAAGAGCCGCTCAACCGGGGCCTGTGGCTGGTCAAGTGGCTCCTGGCCATCCCGCATTACATCGTGCTGAGCCTGCTGTGGACCGCTTTCGCCGTCCTCACCGTGGTCGCGTTCTTCGCGATCCTGTTCACCGGCCGCTACCCGCGGACGCTGTTCGACTTCAACCTCGGCGTGCTGCGCTGGACGTGGCGGGTGGCGTACTACAGTTACGGCGCCCTGGGCACCGACCGCTACCCGCCGTTCAGCCTGGGCGCCGAGCCGGACTACCCGGCCACCCTGGACATCGCCTACCCCGAACGGCTCTCGCGCGGGCTGGTGCTGGTCAAGTGGTGGCTGCTGGCCATACCGCACTATCTGATCGTGGGCCTGTTCACCAGCGGCAGCGTCATCTCCTGGCGCGGTGACCTGCCCGACTCCGGCGGCGTGTTCTACACCCTCGACTGGGGCGGCCTGATCGGCCTGCTCGTGCTCATCGCCGCCCTTTTCCTGCTGTTCACCGGCCGCTATCCGCATGGTGTGTTCGATCTCGTCATCGGCATGAACCGCTGGGCGCTGCGCGTGGCCGCGTACGCCACCCTGATGACGGACGCCTACCCGCCCTTCCGGCTGGAACAGGGCGGCCAGGAGACACCGCGGCCGGAGGCGCCCCGGGCCGCGCACGCCCAGGTCAGGCACGGCGCCGGCTCCATCGTGACCATCACCCTCGGCGCCCTGCTCGCCTTCGCCGCGATCGGCACCGCCGCGGCGGGCGCCGGCGCGGCGGTGCTGAGCCAGTCACGTGACGGCGGCTTCCTCACCACCGCCTCCGCCCGCGTCAGCACCTCCACCTACGCGCTCACCACCGACCAGATCACCATCAGCGAGCCGGGCGCGACCGCGCTACGCACCCTCGCCGGACGGATCCGCGTGCAGACCGGCGACCCGCACCTGTTCATCGGCATCGCCGACCGCGCCCGCGCCGCCTCCTACCTCGACACCCTGGCCTACGACCAGGTGACCCGTCTGACCCCCGACAACGCCGGCTACCGGCGACACCCCGGCTCGGCACCCGCCACTCCCCCGGCCGCACAGACCTTCTGGACGGTCAGCGGCCAGGGAAGCATCATGTGGGACATCGAACCAGGTGACTGGACACTGGTGGTGATGAACACCGACGGCTCCGCCCGGGTCACTGCCGACCTCACGCTGGCCGCCACCCTCCCGGGGCTGACCGGCGTGACCACCGCCCTGTTCCTCACCACAGGGGTCCTGCTCATCGCCGGATTCATCCTGATTCTGGTCGGAGTACGCCTCGCCACCGCACCCGCCGACCACCCGAGACAACCCGCGCCCGTCCCTTGAACCGCGTCGACCGATCGTGAGCGCCGTGAGCTCCGCCCTCGGGGTGCCCGTCATCACGGCGACCGTGAACGTCGCCATGGTGGGCATCAGCCGGCCGTGAGCACTGCCGGCGCGGCTTCTCCGAGTCCTGCTCGGAGGGCTGCCCGGCCTGCTCCGCCGCCGGGGACAGGCCCACGCATCACGCTGAGCGTGTCGTGCCCGCCCGCACGGCCCGCACCATGCGAACAGTGCCGTCACGAAGACGTGACGGTCGTGAAGGAGGTACTGCCATGAACGGATCGAAGATCCTCGTGGCCTTCGGGAGCAGGAACGGATCGACCGCGGGCATCGCCGGCATGATCGCGGACCGGCTCGTGGCCGAAGGGCTGAAGGCGGAATCCCGTCCGGCGGACCAACTGCGCGACGTCAGCGCGTACCGTGCCGTCGTGCTCGGTGGCGCGTTGTACAACGCCCGCTGGCACCCGGCGGCCCGCAGGTTCGCCCGCAGGCACGAGCAGGCACTGCATGGCAAGCCGGTCTGGTTGTTCAGCAGCGGGCCGCTCGACCGTTCCGCCGACACCGAGGACATCCCGCCGGTACACCACGCGGCTGGGGCTGTGCGCAAGCTCGGCGCACGTGAGCACGTCACCTTCGGCGGTCGCCTGACCGGCGAGGCCAAGGGCTTCATCGCCCGGTCGATCGTCCGCAACGGCCGCGGTGGCGACTTCCGCAACCAGGAACGGATCGAGGAGTGGGCCCGCAAGATCGCCGCCGAGCTCCGCTGACGCGCCTCGTCGGCTCTACCGGGCTCAGCGCGCCTTTTCCGGCACGGTGAGAACCATCGCGGCGCGCACCCCAGGCCAAGCACACCTGCAATTCGGGTGTCGGCCGCTGAAGTGGCGACCTCCGCCCCCGCGGCGGTCACCGCTCGCCATCACCTCCGCCACGAGTCGTTCAGGCCAGTTCGACGCTGATCTCGGGCGGCTGGTGCAGGGTGTTGTGCACGGTGCAGTGCGAGGCCACCGCCAGCAGTCCGGGCCTGCGCTGCTCGGGCACGCCGGAGGCGGAGACGCGCAGGCGGATCTCTCGCACGCGGGCGGGCCGGTCGGTGGCCATGGTGAACTCGGCGCTCACCCTCAGGTCCTGACGCGGTAGCTGGTGGCGGTCCAGGTAGCGGCCCGCGTAGAAGGCGACGCAGGCGGCCAGGGAGGCCACGAACAGCTCGGTGGGCGTGGGGGCGGCGTCGTCGCCGTTCAGGTCGGCGGGCTGGTCACAGAGCAGGGTGTGCTGCCGGACGGTGATCGCGTAGGCTTCTCCGCCGGCGTGGGTGACCTCGATGCCCTCCGTCGCCCTGCCGTCTGCGGCGGCGGCCTGGGCCAGCAGGGTCGTGGCGAGGCGGCGGCTCTCGGCCGGGGTGAGGCTGAGCCAGGCCCTGTCGTGGTCGTGGGACCGCAGGCCGACATCGAGAGTCACCCTGCCGGGCGGATGCCCGTCGCCGGAGAAGGGCAGGTTGCCGACGACGATCTCGCGTCCGCAGTGCGTCGTCATGCGCTGGTGCGCGGCATTGTCATGGGTGGTCATGGCGATCTCCTCAGGGGCAGGTGGACGGTGAAGGTGGCTCCGCCGCCCGGCTCGGAGCGGGCGGTGACGGTGCCGTGATGGGCGGTGATGAGCTCGCGGACCACGGCCAGCCCGATCCCGGAACCGGAGACCAGAGCGCTGGAGCGGCCTCGCCAGAGGCGGTCGAAGACGTGCGGCAGGTCCTCGACGGGGATACCGGGGCCGGTGTCTGCCACCTCGACGACCGCTTGGCCGCCGTCGGCGCGGACGGTGAGGGCGACGGTGTCGTGCGGGGCGCAGTAGCGGGCGGCGTTGTCGAGCAGGTTGCCGATGGCCTGATGCAGGCGATCAGGGTCGGCGCGAACGACGACGGCTTCGGAAAGGTCAGCATGCACGTCGAGGCCGGCGGCGCGCAGCCGCGGTTCGGCGGCGTGAAGCACCTGGCCGGCGAGTTCGGCCAGGTTCACCTCGCGCGGGCGCAGCGACAGCGCGGCGGACTCGGCGGCCGACAGCTCGGCCAGGTCGCCGACGATGCGGCCGAGCCGCAGCGCCTGGTCGTGCAGCACGGCCAGGCGGGCCGGGTCCGGCTCGGCCAGGCCGGCCCCCACCTCCTCCAAGCCCGCCTGCAGCGCGGTGAGCGGCGTGCGCAGCTCGTGGG
>NZ_BAAAMU010000206.1:0-12519 GCF_039529435.1 Nonomuraea maheshkhaliensis | reverse complement strand
GGACTCGCTCGACCTGCGGGAATTAAGCGCCGCCCCCTTTCGGAGACAACCCCTCAAACTTACCAGCCGTTTCGAGTGGACGCGCACGCCGCACCGTCGAGGTGGAGTCTGGAGGTGGCCCCCGAGTGAGTCCGGCGATCACGCCGTCCTCGTGGGACTGGTGAACTCTATGTACGCCTCCGGGAACCGTCAAATCGATGGTTCGCGCACACGCCAGGGGTAGGAACCGGGGCGTGCCAGATCGATCCGTGCCCCGGGCGCTCACCATCCTGGTGGGGGTCGCCGCCGCGGTGGTCGTGCTCTTCGGGGTCCGTGAGGTGGCCTCCATCGCCGGCCCCGTCGTGCTGGCTCTCGTGCTGGTCATCGCGGTCTCCCCGGTACGGGCCCGGCTCAGCGACTGGAACGCCCCCACCTGGGTGCAGGTCGCGGTGCCGTTCCTCATCGTGGTGCTGGTGCTGCTGGCCATGGTCGGGATCCTCACCTTCTCGGCGACCGCGCTCGTCTCACTGCTGCCGTCCTACACCCACCAGTTCGAACATCTCCTCGCCGACGCCCAGCACTGGGCCGTCACCCATGGGCTCAGCAACGAGATGCTCGCCAAAGGGCTGGAGGTGTTCGATCCGGGGCGGGTCCTGGGGCTGGCGCAGAGCCTGCTCGGCAGCCTGATCGGGGTGTTGTCCGCGCTCTTCCTCATCGTGGTGCTGTTGCTGGCGATGTCGCTCGACGCGCCGATGACCGCGAGAATTCTCGCGGCAGGAGAAGGAAACCGGCCGCAGTTGGTGACGGCATTGGCCACGTTCGCCCACAAGACGCGGCGTTATCTGATCGTCTCCACGGTTTTCGGGCTGATCAATGCGATTCTCGACATGGTCGCGCTTTCCCTGCTGGACGTGCCTCTGCCGTTGTTGTGGGGGGTGCTGGCGCTCATCGCCAATTACATCCCCAACATCGGATTCGTCATCGCGCTGCTGCCGCCGACGATGCTCGCCCTGCTGGACGGCGGTGTGCGGACGATGGTGCTCGTCATCGTGGCCTACACCGTCATCAACGTCGTCACACAGTCGTTCATTCTGCCGAAATTCCTGGGGGACGCCGTCGGGCTGTCGACGACGATGACGTTCATCTCGCTGATCGTCTGGACTTTCGCCCTGGGGCCGCTCGGCGCGATTCTCGCCATTCCGCTGAGTCTGCTGACGCGAGCTTTGCTGATCGACAGCGATCCGAACGCCAAATGGGTGCAGGGTCTGGTGTCGGGCAAACTCCCCACCGCGGGGCCGGGCGTCAGATGAGGCGGCTCAGCTGTACGCCGCTCAGGCGCTTGACGTCGTTGGCGAGGTGGGCCTGGTCGGTGAAGCCGGCTCTGACCGCCACCTCCGCCGGCGGGACGCCCTCGCGGGCCAGGCGCAGCGCGCGCTGGAAGCGGACGACGCGCTGGAGGGTCTTGGGCGCGTAGCCGAACGAGGTCACGCTGCGGCGCTGCAACTGGCGTTCGCTGTAGCCGAGGTCCCAGGCCACCTGAGCCACCGAGCGCCCGCTGCCCAGGGCCGTGGCCATGGCGCGCGCGGCGGGGTCGGCGGGAGCCGCCGCCAGGCGTCTGCCGACCACCGCCCGCATGACACCGAGCCGCGCCTCCGCCTCCGCGACGCGCGTCGGTGGAGCGACTCCTCTCTGCGGGGGGCCGGTGACAGGGGGCGGGTGGCGAAGGGCATCGTCGGGGGCGCGGTCAGGGGCGCGGTCGAGAGCACGGTCGGGGAGGCCGAAGCCGGGGCTCTGCGGGCGCCACTGCGGCAGCGGGGCGGGCGGTGGGTCGAGCAGGTCGGCGAGGAGGGGCTCGTGACCCGGCAGGTCGGTGAGCGGGACACGCCGGTCGCGCAGCTCGTGGAGGGGGACGCCGAAGAAGTCGCCGACCGCGCCGGGCCGGAAGCGGATGCCGACCACGGTCTCGCCGGACGCGACGGACGCGGGCATGGGTCCGGTGTCGGGACCGGCCACGAAGAGGCCGGACGCGCCCCAGATGAGGTCGACGCAGGCGTCGGGGACCACGAGCTGGGTGTACGGTGCCTCGCTGATCCGGTGCCAGCCGCAGGCGATGCGGTCGGCCAGGCCGGGGCCGGGGTGCCGTTCGGCGTACATGCCACCAACGTACGTCACGCCTCCGACAGGAACAGGGTCAGCCGGGAAGCCTTCCGTACGCGCGCAGCGTCTTGAGCCGCTCCATCGTGATGTGGCCGCCCCATTCGTGCTCCAGCAGGGGTGTCCACATCGCCCAGTTCGCCGTCCAGCCACCTTCCTCGGTCTGGGCGGCGGCGAGCGCGTCGAGGTGGGTGTCGAGCACGTCCCGCTCGAACAGCGGCAGCCGCAGCGGCGCGGGCGCGAAGTCCAGCGGGAAGTGCACGTGCCCGGACGCGGCCAGGTCGAAGGAGACCATGGAGAGGAGCACGTCGCGCACCCGCGCGAGCTCGGCCGCGGCCCGGTCCCGGTCGGGGACCCGGTCGAGGAACGTCACCACGGCTTGGGCCTGGTAGGCGCCGGGCTCCTTGAGCTCGGCGATCCGCGACCAGCAGAACTCGGTGGCGGGGCCCAGCCAGGGATGGTCGACCCCGTGCTGGTGCAGGAGCGCGGCGATGGCGGCGGTGGGGACGAGGTCGCCCGGCGGGTCGTCGTCCGTCTGCCACCAGGGGGCGCGGGGCGTGTCCATGACGGACGGCAGCACCCACGGCACGCCGCCGTCCGGGGTGGTGATGGAGGCGAGGTAGTCGCAGGCGGCGGTCACCATGGGCGAGTCGAACGCGTCGATCTCGTCCAGGATCCAGAACGCCACCTCGACGGGTTCCGGCTGGCTGCCCGCGCCGCGCAGGTCGGGCTCCAGCGCGTTGCCGAAGCCGCCGTCGGGGTTCTGGTAGCCGCGCAGCGCGTCGAGCACGCGTTCGCGCGGCCCGCCCCGGAACATCGCCGCGAAGCGCAGCCGGTCGATGAGCCTTCCGTGCAGGAGCAGGTACTGCTCGGCGCGATCGAGTACGTCCATGTCGGCATCCACCTTTCCGAAGGGTCCTTCGATGCCGCGAAGCTATCCGAGGGACCGCGCCGGGCGATTGTAGAAACCGGACGTACGACAGCGCGGCTCGGCTCGGCGCTTTTATTGCGTTGCCCACCGGGAAAGCCCCTGCCTACAGTGACCGGCATGTCATGCATGTACTGCTGCCAGGTCTTCACGCGCATCCGCCACAGCCGGGCTCTGGCCCGCTAGCGGACGCGACGACCTGAGCCGAGCGTCCGCAGGCGCGCCCAGGGCCCTTCGAGACCCGACGAATCTCGAGGACCCGGAAGGGCAGTGCTGTGGCGCAGAACTTCGCGCACGGAAACTATTCACACACCCAGAAGCAACAGGCCAGGAGCAGCGGCCGTTCGCCCGTGGATCGGGCGCGGCGCACGCTGTCGCAGAACTTCCTGACCGACGGCCATGCCGTCGAGCTGATGATCAAGGCCGCCGCGCCCAGGGGGCTGGTGCTGGAGCCCGGTTCGGGCCCTGGCGTGCTCACCCTGGCGCTGGCCGAGGCGGGCGCGCGGGTGATCGGTTACGAGATCGATCCGCGACTGGCCGGCCGGCTGGCCTCCCGCACCCGCGGCGATTCCCGGATCGACGTGGTACGGGGCGACTTCACCGCCGCGCGGGCGCCGCGTGAGCCGTTCGCGGTGGTGGGGAACATCCCCTACGCGATCACGTCGCGGATCGTGGACTGGTGCCTGCGGGCGCCGGCCCTGACCTCGGCGACGCTGCTCACGCAGCGGGAGTACGCCCGCAAGCGCTCCGGCGACTACGGCCGGTGGAGCCTGGTCACGGTCGAGTCGTGGCCGTGGTTCTCCTGGCGGCTCGGCGACACGGTCGGCAGGGAGAGCTTCCGGCCGGTGCCGTCGGTGGACTCGGCGATCCTGCGCGTGGAGCGCAGGCCGCACCCGCTGGTGTCCGGCGGCCGCTCCTACCGGGAGCTGGTCGAGCTGGGCTTCGGCGGGCTGGGCGGCTCGGTGCGGGCCTCGCTGAAGCTCCGGTACGACGGCGTGGACGCCGCGCTGGAGGCGGCCGGGGTGGCCCGCGACGCCGTCGTGGGCCACGTCCACCCCGACCAGTGGGTCACGCTGTGGGGGCGCCTATGCCGGTGAGCTGATCTTGGCCGTGGCCGGCCGCTTCACGGCGCCGGTCAGTCCTGGGACCGTCGCGACGCGGCGGCCCCAGGGCATGGCCAGCGCGAGCACCGGCAGCAGCACGATGGAGGCCCGCGACCAGTACGTGTGCTGCAACCACCAGCCGTTGGTGTCGAACTGCGTCATGACGAGATAGCCGTAACCGGCCCAGATCGAGCTGCCCAGGATGGCCGCCCAGGCCCACTTGGCGGGCCTGGCGACGAGGAACGGCATGAACCACAGCAGGTATTGGGCGCCCAGCCGGGGCGTCAGGACCATGAAGACGAGCAGGATGGCCGTGGTCATGTCGATCGGGTCGGCCCGCCGCCAGTAGACGATGACGAGGACGACGGCGGCGTAGATGAGGTTGGTGCCGAACGAGGCCAGCTCGGGCCGCAGGTCCCAGCTGCCGCCGGTGAACCACGGCGTCCAGCCCCATTCGCCGACGATGGGCCTGATGTCGCGGATGGTGTCGATGACCTGGGGGATCTGGTTGAGCGAGGTGCCGGCGAAGACCGGCAGCGTCACCAGGAAGAAGATCGGCAGCAGCCCGGTGGTGAACAGGGCGGCGACGCGGGCGCGCAGGTTGGGCAGGAGCAGCAGCATGCCGGGGATCAGCCAGATCGGCCAGCTCTTGGCGCACAGCGCCAGGCCCATCAGCACGCCGGCCAGCGCGCCGCGCCTCAGGTGGGCGCGGTCGTCGTCGCCGGGCAGCAGGGCGCGGTGCAGCATGCCGCCGCGGCCGATCACGCGCGGGACAGAGCGCCGCACGCCGTACGTGGCCACGCCGGCGCGGACCTTGGCCACCACGTCGGTCACCATGCCGGGCCGGTCGGGGTCGCCGGGGCCGCGGGCGACCACGAACGCGGCCACGCCGAACACGAGCGCCACGGGCTCCACCTGGCCGTGGACGGAAGCGATGAGCACGGCGAGCGGGTTGAGCGCGTACTGCAGGGCGCGCAGCGACGCCTTGGGGCCGCCGGCGAGCTTGGCGACCAGCGGGATGAGGACGATGTCGGCGACCACGGTGACCAGGCGCCCGGCGTATTCCCACGGGATGCCCAGCCAGAGCAGGATGCCGTAGACGTAGGGGATGGTCGGCAGGAAGTGCCAGCCGCCCTCACTGGCCAGCACGGGGTCCTCGCCGCGCAGCACGGCCTCGCCCGCGGGCTTGAAGCTCTCCACGAAGTCGACGGGCTGCCAGGTGTCGATCGCCGAGGTGTACATGATGAGCACGCGTACGGCGACGCCCACGAGGATGGCGACGATCAGAGGAGGCCGCCAGTCGCGCCACTGGGCGACGAGGGCGAGCACGACACCGGCTACGAGGACGATCCCCGTGAGAGCTGCGTAATCCATGGCGGCATCTAGCCTGCCGTACCCCGGACACTGCCGCCACCAGGGCTTCCAATTCTTATCCCCGACATGCCGACACGTATCCCGATACGAGATCACCGTCTGTGTTGAACTTTTTCCATGGGGGGATCGCAGGTCAACCAGGCACTGGTCAGGCTCTACTTCGAGGTGAGAGATGGGCTGCGCGACCCGGTCGCGGCCTGGGCGAAACTCACAGGGAACTCACAGCAATACCAGCGTGCCCGGGGCGAGAGACGGGTGCCGCTCGACGACGGCACGGCGGCCGAGCTCGCGGCGGCGGCGATCGTCTGCACCGCCACGCGGCACGGCCCCGAGCGGGTGGCGGCGCTGGCGACGTCGCCGCTGGCGGAGGTGGTGAGCGGGCTCGGCGGCGCGGTGCTGACCGAGCATCCCTGCGCGCCCGAGCAGGTGCTGGGGCCGTCCTTCACGGGGCCGGGGGCCGAGGACTGGGCGCGGGCGGCGTACGTGCTGCTCTGGGGGGAGAACAACCGGCTCGTCCGGACGCCGGGGACGCCGTGGGTGATCGCCGGGCGGTACAAGGGGCAGAAGGTGGTCGCGATCGGCACGCATCCGACGCGGCTGTCGGACGAGACGCTGGTGGTCCGGCCGGGCACGGACGGGGCGCTGGCCATGGCGATGGGGCACGTGCTGCTCAAGGAGTTCTTCCTGGACCGCACGCCGTTCGACGGGCACGCCATGGAGCGCACGGACCTGCCGTGCCTGGTGCGGCTGCGCGGGCGCGAGGACGCGTACGTGCCGGGCGAGCTGACCGGCGGGGCGTGCGGGCGGCTCAGCGTGTACGGCGGCGAGGCGGCGGAGGTGCTGCTGCCGCGCTTCGACGACGGGCCCGGGGTGCTGCGGCGCGGCGTGCCGGTGCTGCGTGACGGGGACGACCTGGTGACGACGGTGTTCGACCTGCTGCTCGCGGTCTACGGGGTGGCGCGTCCCGGGCTGCCGGGGGTGTGGCCTTCCGGGTACGAGGACCGAGCGGAGCCGTACACGCCGGCCTGGCAGGAGGCGTACACGGGGGTGGCCGCGTCGCGGGCGCTGAAGACGGCGCGGGAGCTGGGGGTGACGGCGGAGAAGACCGGCGGGCGGTGCGTGATCGTGCCGGGGCGGCTGGAGACGCCGCACGCCGACACCGCCTACCGGGCGATGCTGGCCCTGCTGGTGCTGACCGGGTGCGGCGGCGGGTGGGCGCAGACGGGCGGGGCGGGGATCCCGCTGGTGCCGTACCTGTGCCTGCACGCCTGCGGCGAGGACCGTTCCGACGTGGGGGCGCTGAGCTGGGCGCTGGCGGAGGGGCTGGTGGCGGGCAGGACGGCGCGCTCGGTGCTGCTTGAGGCGGTGGCGGACGGCTGGCCGATGGCGCCGCCGCCACGCGTGCTGGCGCTGCCGCGGCCGATCTACCCGCTGCCGCCGGAGGTGGACCTGCTCATCGGGCCGGACGAGCACTGCGACCTGTCACCGCCCGAGCCGGGCCTGGTGGCCGAGGCGGTGGCCCGGCTGGCCGGGTCCCGCGCCCCGGCCCAGGCGGGCGGGGCGCGGGAGGAGCGGCGGATGCGGCGCGAGGTGGACCACGCCTGGATGCACGAGTACGGCGAGGCGCTGCCCACCTACCGGCCGCCGGGGCTGGGCCTGCCGCTCAAGCCGACCCAGCTCGTCCGGTTCCGGTAAGCGTCAACCAAGGGCGTTCAGGTAGGCGCGGTGGCTGCGGGAGAACTCGTTGCCGTTGAACCTGTCCCAGTTGATCGACCAGGCCATCAGGCCGCGCAGGTCCGGGTAGACGCCGCGCGGCCGGTACGTGCCGCAGTTGCTCCCCTTGGTCAGGCAGTCGAGCGCCTTGTGCACCTCCGCGACGGCGGTGAAGCCGTTGCCCGCGTTCACCGAGGCGGGCAGGCCGATGGCGACCTGGTCCTGGCGCAGCGGCGGGAACCTGTTGGCCGCGTTGCCCATGATCGGGAAGCCGGCCAGCAGCATGTCCGTCATCGCCACGTGGAAGTCGTGCCCGCCCATCGTGTGGTACTGGTCGTCGAGGCCCTTGATCGGTCCCGAGTTGTAGTCCTGCACGTGGAGCAGGGTCAGGTCGTCGCGCATGGCGTGGATGACGGGCAGGTAGGAGGCGGAGCGGTTGTCGGCCGCGCCGTTCGGGCCGGGGCCGTAGAACTGGTAGCCGAGCTGGACGAAGAACGTCTCGGGGGCCATGGTCAGCGTGAACCTGGCGCCGTAGCGGCTCCTGAGCGACTTGAGCGCGGAGATCAGATTGACGACGACCGGCGTGGTGGGATTGGCGAGGTTGGTGTCGCCGGGGTCGAGATAGAGGGAGTGGCCCTCGAAGTCGATGTCGAGGCCGTCGAGGCCGTATCTGTCGATGATCGCGCCGACGGACTCGACGAACTTGTCGCGCGCGGCCGCGGTCGTGAGCTGGACCTGGCCGTTCTGGCCGCCGATCGAGATCAGCACCTTCTTGCCCCTGGCCTGCTTGGCCCTGATGGCGGCGATGAAGTCGGCCTCGGACTCGACGTTCGGGCACTCGGCGGCCGGGCACTGGCGGAACCTGATGTCGCCCGAGGTGACGGAGGTGGGTTCGCCGAAGGCGAGGTTGATGACGTCCCATTCGTCCGGTACGTCGCTCATCCGTACGTAGCCGGAGCCGTTGGCGAACGACGCGTGCAGGTAGCCCACGAGCACCCGCTTCGGCAGCCCGCTTCCCCCGCCGCCGCCGGCGGTCGTGGTGCCGCTCGCCTCGGAGCCGTACGGCGAGCAGTTGCCGGCGGCGTCGCAGGCGCGGACCTTGAAGCGGTACGTGGTGGAGGCGGCCAGGCCGGTCGCCTGGTAAGAGGTCCCCGTGACGGCCACGGGGGCGGCGTTGTCGCGGGAGACCTCGTAGCGGGCCACGCCGACGTCGTCGGTCGAGGCGTTCCAGGACAGGGAGAGCGAGGAGGAGGTGGCGCCGCCGACCGTCAGGCTGCCGGGAGTCGTCGGGGCCTGGGTGTCGGGGGTGCCGCCTGGGCCGTCGAGCACCACGTCGTCGGCCACGTAGGCGCCCTGGCCGTACCAGCCGTTGACGTGGATCGTGACCGACGTGGTGCCGGACCCGGTGGTGAAGGAGGTTCTGAGCTGGCCCCACTGGCCACCGGGCGCGCCCCACGTGCTGGCGCTGACGCCCGTTCCGGTGGCGCCGAGGAAGACGTAGTCGCCCTGGACCCACGCGGACAGCTCGTACGTCGTGCCCGGTTTGACCGTGACGACCTGCTGGCATCGGGCGAAGTCGCTGCCCTGCGGGGTCGCGCGGAGCGCGCGCGTGCCGCCGTGCACGGGCGAGGACACGGCCTGCGCGTCCGACGGGCAGCTCCAGCCGCTCAGCCCGGACTCGAAGCCGGGGTTGGCCAGGATGTTCGCGGCCGCGGCCGGACTGGCAGGCAGGACGGTCAGGACTGTAGCCGGCAAAACGGTCAGAGCAGCGGCGAGCAGGACCGCTCGGAATTTCATGGGGCGTGTTGTTCCTCACTGCGGCCCGCCCCCCGCGTGGAGGACGGGCCGCTCAGCGGGTCAGAAACCGGCGGTGGTGCGGGTGAACTCCCAGTCGGACTGGGCGATGCCGCTGCAGTTGGAGACGACTCCGCCGCCGGGGCAGGGCCGGTCGCGGTTGACGGCCCAGTACGCGAGCCTGGTCAGGCCCCTCGCCTTGGCCCAGTCGCGGATCTGGGTCCAGGTGCCGGGCGTGGTCAGCTCCTGCTGGTCGGACAGGCCGTTCATGCCGGAGATGCCCATGTGCGCGTACGCCTGCGCGTCGTTCCAGCCGAACGCGCTCTTCAGCGCGTTCTTCAGGCCCTCGGAGGCGTTGACGGTGTCCTGGTAGATGTTCGGGCTGCCGAAGTCGAACGGCATGATCGTGTAGTTGTCGATCGGCACGCCGAGCGCCCGCGACTGGTTGATCAGCCGGATGCCGTGGTTGTTCGGGCCCGTCCTGGAGGTGCCGAAGGTGACGACGATCTTGACGTTCGGGTTGTTCTGCTTGACGATCTTGAGCCCGTTCAGGATGCGGTCCTGGACGGTGTAGTTCTCGAACTCGTCGGTGTTCTCGATGTCGAAGTCCACGACAGCGGGTCCGACGGCGTTGATGACCTGCTGCACCGCGCCCGCGAACGCCTGCGGGGTGGAGCAGTTGGGGCCGAGCTTGTTGCCCTGCCAGCCGCCGAAGGAGATCTGGACGCTGCCGCCCTTCGACTTGATCGTGTTGATCGCCTGCTGGTCGGCGCCGCCGGTCAGCGGGCGGTTGCCGTCCCAGGCCGGGTTGCAGCCGCCGCTCGACAGGATGAACGCCATCGTGAACGACTTCACGCCGGTCGCGTCCATGACCGTGCCCGGGTTGGGCGGGTTGCCCCAGCCCATGTAGAGGTAGGGAGCCCCGGCCATCTTGGTGGGATTGTCGCCCCCGCCACCGCCGCCCGCCGAGGTGGTCGCGGTGACGGAGTTGCTGGTGCCGGACAGGTTGCCCGCCGCGTCGCGGGCGCGGACCGTGTAGGTGTAGCTGGTGCTCGCGGCCCGGCCGGTGTCGGTGTACGACGTGCCGGTCACGGTCGTGACCAGGGTGCCGCCGCGGTAGACGTTGTAGCCGGTGACGCCGACGTTGTCGCTGGAGGCGTTCCAGGCCAGCGAGACGCTGCTGGAGGTGACGCCGGTCGAGCGCAGGTTGCCGGGCACGGACGGCGCCGAGGTGTCGCCGCCGCCACCGCCGCCCGAGCCCTGCTTCCACAGGGCGGGCACGTTCGGCGGCTCCCAGCCGGGCTGGGAGGTGTGCGCCTGGAGGCACACGTAGTCGACCCCGTTGTAGGTGACGACCGCGCCGACGGCGTAGGAGGTCCACGGGGCCCAGGCGGCGGCCAGCTGCTGGACGTGCGCGCTCTCGCCGTACGCCGCGGGAGCGCCGGAGGCGAGCCCGGCGCCGGTCAGCGCGAGGGCCAGGCCGGTCGCCAGGGCGGTCAGTCTGCTGCGAAGTCTCATGGCATTCCCTGGAGGTGGGGCTTGACGGTTCGGGAGAAGTTCCAGTTGTTGCTGGCGTCCCAGTTGATGGACCAGGTCATCGCGCCCCTGATGTCGGGGTAGGCGCGCGGTGGCACGAAGGTCCCGCAGCTGGTGCGCTTGGCCAGGCAGTCGAGGGCCTGGTTGACGAGCGTGGGAGAGACGATCCCGCCGCCCGCGGCTCCGGGGCCGGCGGGCAGGCCGAGCGCGACCTGGTCGGGGCGCAGGCCGTTCTCCAGCTGGATGCAGGCCAGCGCGGTCATGAAGTTGACCGAGCCCTGCCCGTACGCCTGGGCCTGGTCGCAGCCGAGCATGGAGCCGGAGTTGTAGAACTGCGTGTGGACGACCGTGAGGATGTCCTTGATCGACAGGGCGAGCTTGAAGTACTCCATCCCGGTCGTCTGCATGTCGATGGTCTGCGGTGCCATCGTGATGATCAGGTCGGCGCCGGCCTTGGCCCGCAGCGACCGCAGGGCCTGGGCCATGTAGGTGGCGTTGAGGCCGTTCTCCAGGTCGATGTCCACGCCGTCGAAGCCGTACGAGCGCATGATCGCGTACACGGAGTCGGCGAACCTGGTCGCCGCCGCCGTGTCGGCCACCTGCACGCGCCCGGCCTCGCCGCCGACCGAGAGGATGACCTTCTTGCCGCGCTGGTGCAGGGCCTGCACGTCGGCCTTGAACTGCGCGTCGGTGTAGCCGCCGACCGCTGAGGCGAGGCCCGGGTCGACGGAGAAGACGACCTCTCCCGCCGTCGCGGTGGCCTCGCCGAACGCGACCGCGATGAGGTCGTACTCGGCGGGCACGGCCGACAGCTTCAGCTCGACGGCCGGGTTGACGAAGTTGTGCCAGTAGCCGGTGAGGAAGTGCTTGGGCAGGCTCCCGCCGCCGCCTGGGGGGCAGCCGGTGGTGGTGGCGGTGACGTCCCGGCCTGGCGACTCGCCCTGGGCGTTGTACGCCTTGACCGTGTAGGTGTGGGTCTCACAGGTGCCGAGCCCGCCGATCGTGGCGCTGGTGCCCGTGACTGTGGCCTTGACTGTGGTGCCCTCGTAGACGCGGTAGCCGGTCACCGTGCCGCTCGCGGCGCCCCAGCTGAGCGCGATCGAGCTGGCCGTCGCGGTGGCCGACGGGGTGCCCGGCGCGCCGGGTGCGCCCGGTGTGGAGCCGCCGCCCCCGCAGGCGGCGCCGTTGAGCGTGCAGCCGGTGATGCCCGGGAAGTTGCCGGGGGCGCCGTTGAAGCCGAAGCTCACGCTGGCGCCGGGCGCCAGCGGGGAGGCCCAGCTCGGGTTGGTGAACGTGTAGTGCTGTCCGCTCCGGGTCATGACGGCGTCCCAGGCGGAGGGGATCGAGTAGCCCTGGGGGACGTCGAACTGGACGTTCCAGCCGCTCATGGAGGTGGTGGTGCCGTTGGTGACGGTGACTCTGCCCTCGAAGCCCGAGCCCCAGTCGGAGACCTTGGTGAAGGTGGCCGTGGCGGAGGCGGCCTGGGCCGGGAGTGCTTGGAGACAGAGTGCGGCGGTGGCGATCGACAGGAGAATCGCGCGTAATTTCACGGGGTTCTTCCTTCGGGGGTATGCGTGCCGTACGGCTTGCACCGGGGGGTGAGAGCGCAAGCCGTACGGCACGGCCCGTGGAGGTGAACACGGGCCTTTGGGGGGTGTCTGCGCGCGTAACCTTGCTGCGGATGTCAGGTTTTGTCCGGTTGAAGATTACTTTTAGGAAAGTTTCCTAAGAGTTGCCGTGATCGTAGCTTTGACAGTCCGTCCTTACAAGACCCAAACATGACTCCGCCGCACGGGACCGGAATCCCGTGCGGCGGAGTGGTGGTGGGTTGTTCCCTACGGTTGCTGGGTGATCCTGACGTCGTCGACGCCGGCCTCCACCAAGGAGGCTCCCGAGGCGTCGGCCGCGTCGATGACGATGCGGACCGTCTGGCCGGCG
>NZ_BAAAMU010000205.1:0-12651 GCF_039529435.1 Nonomuraea maheshkhaliensis | reverse complement strand
CGAGCACCCGCCGGGGGAGCGGGCAACGGGCGGGTCCCGAGAGGATCGTTCCGAGGGGAGCACCAGCCCGGCGTCCTCACCGGGCCGGCGCTCGCCTGCCTGGTGGCCGCGTTCCACTGCCGCGACCGCGACCGGCAGGCGCTGGCGGGAACGTTACGAAGGCTGTCGGACGAGATGGACACCCTCATGGCCGGGCGCGCCCCGGCCCCCAGCGCCGCCACGCTGCCCCCGTCCGACAACTCGCTCCTGCTCGGCCAGGGCGACCAGCCGGCGCTGGTGACGCTCAGCGTCGGCGCCTCGCTCTTCGACGGCAGGTACGGCCTGGCCGACCGCCGCCCCGCCGAGCTGCGGCCGATGGGCGCGCTGGCCAACGACCGGCTCGACCCGGCGCGCACCCACGGCGACCTGCTGGTGCTGGTGCAGGGCGACCACCCTGACGTGTGCCTGCACGCGCTGCGCCGCCTGACCGTGGCGGCCGGCGAAAGCCTGAGGCTCGCCTGGTCCCAGGACGGTTTCGCCCGTCCGGACCCGGTCGCCACGGCGGGCGCCACGGACAACCGCAACCTGCTCGGCTTCAAGGACGGCACCGGCAACCCCGACGCGGGGAACGCGGCGCTGATGGACCGGGCGGTCTGGGTCGGGGCCGGCGACGGCGAGCCCGCCTGGGCACTCGGCGGGACGTACGTGGCCGTCCGCCTGATCAGGATGTTCGTCGAACGCTGGGACCGTACCCCGCTCGCCGCGCAGGAACGCGTGATGGGTCGCCGCAAGGACTCGGGCGCGCCCCTGGACGGTTCCAAGGAGACGGACCTGCCGCGCTACGCCGACGATCCCCGGGGCGAGCGCATCCCGCTCGACGCGCACATCAGGCTGGCCAACCCGCGCACGGCGGGCCCGGAGAAGGCGATGCTGCGCAGGGGCTTCAACTACTCGCGCGGGCTCGACGCCGACGGCCTGCTCGACCAGGGCCTGGTCTTCGTCAGCTACCAGCGCAGGCTGGCCAACTTCCTTCAGGCCCAGGAACGGCTGCGGGGCGAGCCGATGGAGGCGTTCACCCGGCCGGAGGGCGGGGGCTTCTTCTACGCGCTGCCCGGCGCCCGTGACGGCTACCTGGGCCAAGGGCTCGTGGACGACCAATAGGGCGAGGAGGAACGATCCATGAAAGGCCTGTCGAGGCGTGGTTTACTGGGCGGCGCCGCGGCCGCCGCGGCCGCCGCGGGCGTGGCGGCGGTGGACGAAGCGGCAGAAACCAGAGCTTCCGTACGGGACAGAGGCCCGGTGGCCGGACCCGCGACGGTGTTCCCGAACGACCCCCGCTACCAGGAACTGACCGTCGGCTACAACCAGCGCTGGGTCGGCCGGCCCGACTACGTCCGCGTGGTCAGCTCCACCGAGCAGGTGGTGGCGGCGGTCCAGGAGGCGGTGGACGCGGGCAAGCGGATCTCGGTGGTCTCCGGCGGCCACTGCCTGGCCCCGTTCGTCTTCAACGACGAGGTCAAGGTGGTCATCGACCTCGCCGGGCTGAACGACGTGTACTTCGACACCCGGCGTGGCGCGTTCGCGGTCGAGGGCGGCGCCCGGCTGTCGAACGTCTACGAGACCCTCTACAAGAAGTGGGGCGTGACCATACCCGGAGGCATGTGCCCGACGGTCGGCATCGGCGGGCACACCACCGGCGGCGGCTACGGCTTCCTGTCCCGGCAGTTCGGGGCCGTGATCGACCATCTGGCGGCGGTCGAGGTGGTGGTCGTGGACCGCTCGCGCACCGCCCGCGCGATCGTGGCCACCAGGGACCCCGACGACCCGCACCACGCCCTGTGGTGGGCGTGCGCGGGCGGTGGCGGCGGCAACTTCGGCGTCGTCACGACGTTCTGGTTCCGCACGCAGGGCCGCACCGGCACCGACCCGGGCGGGCTGCTGGTCAGCCCGCCGAAGGACGTGCTGCTCAGCGCCGTCGGCATCCCGTGGAGCATGCTGGACCGGGCCACGTTCACCGCCCTGGTCACGAACTGGGGCGCCTGGTACGAGTCCGCCGCCGCCCCGGACTCGCCGGCCAAGGCACTGTCCGGGGTCGCCTCTCTGGCGCATCGCTCGGCCCAGAACGTCTTCCTGCTCACCCAGGTCGACGCGGCGGCCCCCGGCGCCGAGGGGCTGCTGAGCGGCTATCTCGCGGCGCTGACCAGCGGGCTCGGCGTGGACGCGGTGGTGGCGGCGCAGCCGGCGCAGAAGCTGCCCTGGCTGCACGCGGTCAGGCTGATCGCGGCCAGCATCCCGTCGTTCATCAACCCGACGTTGCGCGGGTCGTCGAAGTCGGCGTACCTGCGCACGTCGTACACGCCCGTCCAGGCGGGCGCGATGTACGACGCGCTCACGCGTACCGACTTCGCCAACCCGGCGGGCGCGGTGACGCTGGCCGGGTTCAGCGGCGGCGCGATCAACGCCGTGCCGTCCACCAGGACCGCGCTCGCCCACCGCGACGCCGCGTTCTGGACCCTGTTCGAGACGCAGTGGCAGGACCCGGCCGCCGACGCGGCCAACATCGGCTGGCTGCGCGACCTGTACGGCGCGGTCTGGTCGGCTACCGGCGGCTACCCGGTGCCCGGCGAGCAGGCCGACGGCTGCTACATCAACAACCCCGACCCGGACATCACCGACCCGGCGTTCAACCGCTCGGGCGTGCCCTGGCAGACCCTCTACTACAAGGACAACTACCCCCGGCTGCAGCGGGTCAAGGCGGCCTACGACCCTCGTGGCGTCTTCAAGCACGCGCAGTCGATCACCGCGGCCGAATGACGGAGGAAGACATCGTGATCCACCAACTCATCTTCGCTGCCCCCAAGCCGGGAATGACGGAATACGAGTTCCAGCAGTACTGGCTGAACGTGCACGCCGTCGAGTACGCCTCCAAGATCCCCCAGATCAGGAAATACCTCATCGACACCCGGATCCCGTTCTGGCCGGGCGAGGGCGAGCCGCTGTGGAGCGGCGTCGCGGAGATCTGGCTGCGTGACGAGCGTGAGCAGCTCGAATCGCTGCAGACGCCCGAGTTCCTGGAGGGCGCGCGCATGGACGAGCCGCGCTGGGCGGCCTTCTGGCGCACGGTCGTGCTCGACACCGACGCCCACGAGGTGGTCGCCGGGCCCGAGCTCGCGAGCGCGACAGGCGTCAAGCTGATCGTGCTGGTCAAGCGGAAGGAAGGCGTGCCGCTGGCGGAGTTCAGGAGCCGCAGCCTGGGCGCGCACGCCGACCTGGTCAAGCGGGTGCCCGGCCTGCGCCGCTACCTGCAGTGCCACGTCAGGGACGGCGCGTACGGCATCGGCGAGGCCGTGCTGGACGCCGCCTACCTGCTCTCCTTCGACAGCCGCGACGACCTGGCCGCGGCGCTCGCCTCGGCCGAGTTCGCCAAGGCCGAGTCCGACATGGAGTCGTTCGTCGAACCGCGTTACGTGCACCGGCTCGTCACCACCGAGCACTGGATCATCGGGCCGGAGAGCCGCTGATGTCCGGCCCAGACAACGGCCCAGACAACGGCCCAGACCACGGCCACGACCACGACCACGACCACGGCCACGACTACGTCGTCGTGGGCGCCGGCGCGGCGGGCGCGATCGTCGCGGCCCGGCTCGTCGAGCGCACGCAGGCCCGCGTGCTCCTGCTGGAGGCGGGGGGCGGCGCCGACGTCCCCGCGATGCGCCAGACCGGCATTCCGGGCATGACGTCCCTGTGGGGCGACCCGGACGTCACCTGGCCGTACCTCACGGTTCCGCAGCAGGGGCTGGACGGGCGCTCGGTGCCGCTGCCGCAGGGCAAGGCCCTCGGCGGCGGTACCAGCGTCAATGCCATGCTGTACGTACGGGGCAACCGCCGCGACTACGACCACTGGGCCGAGCTCGGCAACGACGGCTGGTCGTACGAGGAGGTGCTGCCCTGCTTCAAGCGGGCCGAGGACCACGAGCACGGCCAGGACGCCTACCACGGCAGCGGCGGCCCGATGAAGGTCGCCCGCCTGTCGCGGATGTCGGAGGTGTCGCGCGCCTTCATCAGCGGCGCCCGCGAGCTCGGCTACCCCGGCGGCGAGGACTGGGACTACAACGGCGTGGCCCAGGAGGGCGCGTTCGCCTACCAGTCCACCAGGACGAAGGACGAGGAACGGTCGAGCACCGCCTACGGCTACCTCGACCCGCTCAAGGGCCATCCGCGGCTGACCGTCGAGACCGGCGCTGTGGCCACCCGCGTGCTGCTGGACGGCACGAGGGCCACGGGCGTGGAGTACGTGCGCGACGGTGTCACGCACCGGGCCGAGGCGGCCGCCGAGGTGGTCGTCTCCTGCGGCGCGCTGGCCACGCCCAAGCTGCTCATGCTGTCCGGCATCGGCGCCGCCGCCGACCTCGGCCGGCACGGGCTCGCCACCGCCGTGGACCTGCCGGGCGTCGGCGCGAACCTGCACGACCACCTCATTCTCGGCGTCGCCTACACCTGCCGCACCGAGCTGCCGCCGCCCGAGCTGCTGGCGGAGGCCGGCCTGTTCCCGCCCGACGACGCGGCCCTGCAACTGCTGTTCGGCCCCGTGCAGTTCGTCGAGGATTCCTACCGCGTGGACGGGCCCGTCTTCACCTTCGCGCCCGTGCTCGCCCAGCCGCGCAGCAGGGGCACGCTCACCCTGCGCTCGGCCGACCCCGGAGACCCGCCCCTCGTCGATCCCGGCTACCTGAGCGACCAGGAGGACCTCAGGGCGCTGGTCCGCGGGATCGAGCTGTCCAGGGAGCTGGCGCACACCGAGGCGATGTCCGTCTTCCGCGAGCGCGAGAGCGCGCCGGGACACGGCGCGGACCTGCGCGCCTACGTCCGCGCGACGGCGAGCACGGTGTGGCACCCGGTGGGCACCTGCCGCATGGGCCGCGACCCGATGGCCGTGGTCGACCCCGAGCTGCGCGTGCACGGCGCCGAGCGGCTGCGGATCGCCGACGCCTCCGTCATGCCGACCATCCCCGCAGGAAACACCGCCGCAGCCTCCATGATGGTCGGCGAGCGCGCGGCCGACCTGCTCACCTAAGGAGCCGACCGTGGCAGACAGCTACAGGTACATCGTCATCGGCGCGGGCGCGGCCGGCTCCGTGCTCGCCGCCCGGCTCAGCGAGGACCCCGGCGCCTCGGTGCTGCTGCTGGAGGCCGGCGACGCGCAGGTCACCGACGCGGTCAGGACCCCGCACCGGTGGAACGAGGTGCTGCTGACCGACCTCGACTGGGCGTACATGAGCGAGCCCCAGCCGGGCCTCGGCGGCTCCCGCGTCTACAGCGCGGCCGGGCGCGGCCTGGGCGGCGGCTCGAACGTCTACCACATGATGCACACCAGGGGCCGGCCGCAGGACTACGACTCCTGGGCCTACCAGGGCTGCCCAGGATGGTCGTTCGAGGACGTCCTGCCCACCCTCCAGCACCTGGAGGCGCAGCGGGACGGGCACAACCCCACGGCGGGCAAGGACGGCCCCATGACCGTGGTCGACGCGGCCGAGACCGGCAACCCGGTGTCGCGCACGTTCATCGACGCCTGCGTGGAGCTCGGCCACCCCCGCCTGGACGACTTCAACGCCGGCCTGTTCGGCGCCGGCTGGCACCACGTCAACATCAAGGACGGCCTGCGCCACGGCGCTCGCGAGGCCTACCTGGACCCCGCGCTCGGCCGCCCCAACCTCACCGTCATGACCGCCGCCCCGGCCACCAGGCTCCTGTTCGACGGCGGGCGCTGCACCGGCGTCGAGTACACCCGCAACGGCGCCACGCACACCGCGCGGGCCGAGGCCGAGGTCGTGCTCTGCGCGGGCGCCATCCAGTCGCCCAAGCTGCTCATGCTGTCCGGCCTCGGACCGGCCGCGCACCTGGCCGAGCACGGCATCCCCGTGCTGGCCGACCTGCCCGGGGTCGGCGCGAACTTCCAGGACCACCCCCTGGTCATCGGGCCCATCGGCTACATGGCCAAGCCCGGCGACGACCCGCGCGGGCAGGTCACCGAGGTCGCCGTGTTCTGCGGGTCCGAGGAGGGCCTGCCCGTGCCCGATCTGGAGGTGGCGCTGGTGCACCGCGCGCCGTTCGGCGAGAAGTTCTTCGCCAACGTGGTGCGCCGCGTGCAGACGGGCAAGCCCATCGCGCCGGTACGGGAGCTGGTGGACCCGCACGTCATCCTCAGCCTCACCGCGCTGGTGCGGCCCGTCTCGCGCGGCTGGGTCCGCCTGGCCGGCCCCGACCCCGCCGCCTACCCCCTGATCAACGCCGACTACCTCGGCGACCCGTACGACCTGGAACGCACGGTCACCGTCGTGGAGATCGCCAGGGACCTCTACCGCACCAAGGCGTTCACCGGGGAATGGGGGCTCACCGAGGTCGCGCCGGGCCCTGACGTGACCACCCGCGCCGAGCTGCGCACATGGGTGAAGGCCAACACCGGCTCCTACTACCACTTCGCCGGCTCGTGCCGGATGGGCTCGGACGCGGGCGCGGTGGTCGATCCGCGGCTGCGAGTGCGCGGCGTCGAGGGGCTGCGGGTGGCCGACGCCTCCGTCATGCCGACGCTGGTGAGCGCCCACCCGCACACCACGGTCGTGATGATCGCCGAACGCGCCGCCGGCTTCATCACCGGCGGCGGCTGAACACACCGGCACCCGCACGTCGAGCCTCATGGGCCGGACCGGTCCATGAGGCTCGACGTCGTGCCGGTGAGACGTTTGCCGGACAGGCGTTTTCGCCGGTGAGACGTCTTGCCGCCGGATGTCCGTCCGGCCGGACGTCTTGTTGGCGGGACGACATCTGACCGTCATATATAGAAGTGGCAGTGCCAGCATAAGCTCGTCCTGTCACCCCGCCCCGGATATTCCGATAATTAATGGTGAAAAGGGGGAATCTCGAAATATTTAGGGGTTGGTCGTATGACCATCTATACGGAATTGGACTCGCAGGAGATATGGCTCTCGCCATTCTGTGAGGATCTCTTCTCCTCCTTCCTCCGTTCCGACCAGCGCCGCTGGGGCGAGGTGTATGTCCAGGGCCTGCTCTCGGTGCCCGGCCGCAAATCGATCCGGCGCATCTCCGAGCAGGTGACGGGACGGCCCGTCGACCAGTGCCTGCAGCAGTTCGTCAACCAGAGCCCCTGGGACTGGCGGCTCGTCCGGCAGCGCCTGGCGCAGATCCTCGTCCAGGCCGTCCGCCCCAAGGCGTGGGTGCTCGAAGAGGTCGTCTTCCCCAAGAACGGCTCCAAGTCGGTGGGCGTGGCCAGGCAGTTCGTGCACTCCGCCGGCCGGCTGGTCAACTGCCAGCTCGGCTTGGCCGTCGTCCTTGTGGGCGATGAGGGCGGGTGCCCGGTCAACTGGCGGCTGCTGCTGCCGCGCTCGTGGGACGACGACGAGGAACTGCGCAGCGGCGCGCGCCTGCCCGATCGGGAGCGCAGCCGGCCGGCCTGGCGGCACCTGCTCCAGGCGATCGACGAGATGGTGATCGACTGGGGTCTGCCGCCCGCGCCCATCGTGGCCGACGCCAGGGCGATGCCGGGCGTGGAGTCGCTGCTCGGCGGGCTGGCCGAGCGCGGGCTGCCCTACCTGGTCCGGGTCTCGCGGCACACCATGCCCTCGATCGGCCCCGGCGCCGTGGTCCGCCCGGTGCTGGAGCCCGCCAGGCCCCGGCTGCAGGTGGTGCCGGGGCGGGCGCTGCCGCGTCCGTACGAGCCGGCGCACAGCTGGCGCAGCGTCGGCAACCGCTCCATGTGGCTGACCGACCTGGGCCGCCACCGCGTGCCCGACCTGGCGGGGCTGATCAAGCTGCGCAACAGGGCGGTGTCCGAGCTGTCCGCGGTGTCCAGGGAATCGGGCCTGCACCACTTCGAAGGCCGTTCCTTCCAGGGCTGGCACCACCACGTCACGCTGGTGTCCGCCGCCCACGCCTACCGGCTGCTGCGTGGCCGCGACGGAAGGAAGGCGGAGGACCTGTGCCTGTCCCCGCATGGGTGACCGAGCGGCTGTGCGGCGCCGAGCTGTTCCGCGGCCTGAACGCCGAGCAGCTCGACTGGGTGGCGCGCACGGGCCGGTTCATGGAGCTGTCCGACGGGGACGCGCTGTTCTCCGAGGGCGAGCCGGCCGACGCCTTCTACGTGCTGCTCGGCGGCCAGATCGTGGTGACCAAGCTGGTCGGCGGCAGGGAGCAGGTGCTGGCCAGGCACACCGGCGAGAGCATCGAGCACCAGTTCATCGGCGAGCTGCCGCTGCTCACCAGCGGCGAGTACCTGGCCAGCGCGCTCGCCGTGGGCCCCGCCCGGGTCGTCGCCTACGACAGGGACGGCTTCTTCGAGATGCTGGAGCGCTGCCCGCCGGTGTCCAGGGTGCTGCTCCCGGTGCTGGCCGGGCGGATCAACGCCATGGAACGGCAGGCCGGGCGCAGCCGCATGCTGGAAGGGCTCGGCATGCTCGCCGCCGGGCTGGCGCACGAGCTGAACAACCCGGCCGCGGCGGCCATGCGGGCCACCCGCGACCTGCGCGACCTGACGCCACGGCTCGCCGAGGCCGCGGTCGCGTGGGGCCGGGCCTGCGACGACGCCGAGTGGCGGCTGGTCGCCCGCGTCCAGGGGGAGCTCACGCCCAGGGTGCCGCTCGACCCGCTGGCCGAGGCGGAGGCGGCCGACGAGGTGGCCGACTGGCTGCAGGCGCGCGGGCTCGCCCACGCCGCCGACCTGAGCGACGTCCTGGCCGAGCACGGCGCGTGCCCCGCCCGGCTGGACGAGCTGGCCGCCGGACTGCGGGCGGAGGCGCTCGGCCCGGCGCTGACGTACCTGACCAGGGTGCTGCGGGCGGCCTCGCTCACGCGGGACGCGGCCGAGGCGGGCCGGCGGGTGGTGGAGCTGGTCGGGCGCACCTCCGCCTACGCCAACCTCGACCGCGCGCCGGAACGCGACGTGGACCTGCGCGAGGGGCTGGAGGCCACGCTCGCGCTCATGGCGCCGAAGCTGCGCGGCGTACGGGTGCGCCGCGACTACGCCGACCTGCCCGACATGAAGGCGTTCCCCAGCGAGCTCAACCAGGTCTGGACGAACCTCATCGACAACGCCGTGGACGCCATGAACGGCGAGGGCGAGCTGGCGATCAGCACCCGGCGCGAGGGCGGCCACGCCGTGGTGGAGTTCCGCGACGACGGGCCCGGCATCCCCGGCGACGTGCTGCCCACGGTGTTCCAGCCGTTCACCACGACCAAGGAGCTGGGCAAGGGCACCGGGCTCGGCCTGCACGTCAGCATGGACATCGTGGCGCAGCGGCACGGCGGCACGATGGAGGTCACCACCCGCCCGGGGGAGACCCGCTTCGTGGTCAGGCTCCCCCTGAGCCGCCTGGTCGGCGGCTCGGAGAGCGGACGCTCCCGGAGCGGCGGCCCGGAGGCGCGGACAGCCGAGGCTCAGCTCTCCGAGCGATAGCGGTGGATCATGGACACCGCCATCGCGCCCTCGCCCACGCTGGAGGCCAGCCGCTTGACCGAGCCCGCCCGCGCGTCGCCCGCCGCGAACACGCCGGGCACGCTGGTCTCCAGCAGCAGCGGCTGACGCGGCAGGTCCCACGCGGGCAGCTCGGCGACCGGCCCCAGGTCGGGCCCGGTCAGCACGAAGCCGCGCTCGTCCCTGCGCACCATGTCGTCCAGCCACTCCGTCCTGGGCCTCGCGCCGATGAAGACGAACAGGTGCTCGGCCTCGTGCGTGCTGAGCGCGCCGGTCACGCCGTCGCGCAGCACGATGCGCTCCAGCTGGTCGGAGCCCTCGGCGCCGGCGAGCTGTGTGTTCGTCATGATGGTGATGGCCGGATCCGCCTCGATCTCGTCCACCAGGTAGGCCGACATCCCTTGGGACAGGTTCGCGGCGCGGACGACCATGGTGACGTGGCCGGCGTGCTTGGCGAAGTGGAGCGCGGCCTGACCGGCGGAGTTGGCCCCGCCGACGATCCACACGGGCTTGCCGACGCACGACTCGGTCTCCGTCAGCGTGGCGCCGTAGTAGATGCCCGCGCCCTCGAAGCGGCCGGCGCCGGCGGCGTCGAGGCTGCGGTAGGACAGGCCGGTCGACAGCAGCACGGTGGCCGCCGTGATCTCCTTGCCGTCGGACAGGTGCAGCACGCAGGCCCGCCCCGCCCGGCTCAGCCGCTCGGCCTCGACCGGGGCGAGCACGTCGACGCCGAACCTGCGGGCCTGCGTGACCGCCCGGCTGGTCAGGTCGACCCCGGAGATGCCGGACGGGAAGCCCAGGTAGTTCTCGATCCTGCTGGAGGTGCCCGCCTGGCCGCCCGGCACGTACGCCTCGATCAGCAGTGTGGCCAGGCCCTCGGAGGCGGCGTAGACCGAGGCGGCCAGCCCGGAGGGGCCGCCGCCGACGATGGCCACGTCGTAGTGGGGGTGGCTCAGCTCCGTGGCCAGGCCCAGCGCCTCGACCACCTCGGCGTGCCCGGGCCGGACCAGCGAGCGCCCGTCGGGCAGAGCCACCACGGGCAGCCCGGCCGCGCCGCGCGGGCCCTCCTCGAACCTGAACGGCAGGCGATGACGGGTGAGCAGGTCGCGCAGCCGGTGGGTGGCGGGCGCGAACCGGTGACCGACCAGGCGAATGCCCTGGTACGGCGGCTCGTAGCCGGACTCCCAGTCGGCCAGCAGCTCGTCGAGCACCGGATAGAGCCGCTCCTCAGGCGGCTCCCACGGCTTGACGAGGTAGTGGTCGAGCCGCACCTCGTTGATCGCGGAGATCGCGACGCTGGTGTCGGCGTAGGCGGTCAGGAGCACCCGGCGGGCGGTGGGGAAGCGCTCGGCCGCGGCGGCCAGGAACTCGATCCCCGTCATCCCGGGCATGCGCTGGTCGGACAGGATCAGCGCCACCTCCGCGCGGCGGTCGAGCAGCGTGTCGAGCAGGCGCACGGCCTCGGCCGGCGATCTCGACGCGAGGACGCGGTAGCGCTCCTGGTAGGCGTGGGACAGATCGCGCCGGACCGCGCGGAGCACGTGGTCGTCGTCGTCCACGGCCAGCAGGACCGGCCGGTGCTGCTCGGGCATCACGACCCTCCAGAATCGGCTGACGACCATTCTGCCGTTCTTTCGGGAAGCGCACCCGGGACACATGACGAAGTATCAGGTCATTTGCCGGACTTGACGGAATAGGCGGGCCGGCCTTGTCCGTGAATCCCGGCGATTGTTTGAATTCGCTGTATGACGCGCACCATTCTTATTATTCTCTCCGAGTTCGGATATTGGGGAGAAGAGCTCGTCGGGCCGCTGACCGCCTTCGACAGGCAGGGTTACCGGAGCGTGTTCGCCACTCCCACCGGCAAGCGGCCCCAGGCCCTGCCGCCCAGCCTCGACCCCGGCTACGTGGACCCGCCGCTCGGCCGCTCGGTGACCACCCCCGAGGTGGCCGTCGCCGCCCGGCAGGTGGACGAGTCCGACCGGCTCGACGACCCGCTCAGCCTGGCCGAATGGATCCCGGAACGGCCGTACGACAGCGAGGACGGCCATCTGCGCAAGGTCGAGGCCTACTACCGCGAGCTCGGCCGGCTGGACCGCGACATCGACCGTTACGACGCCCTCGTCCTCGTGGGCGGCAGCGGGCCGATCGTCGACCTGGCCAACAACGGCCGCGTGCACGACCTCATCCTCGCCTTCGTCCGGGCCGGCAAGCCGATCCTGGCCGAGTGCTACGGCATCGCCTGCCTCGCCTTCGCCCGCGACTGGGAGGACCGCATGAGCATCCTGCGGGGCAAGCACGTCACCGGCCACTGCAAGGAGTACGACTACAAGGACGGCACGGGGTTCCTCGGCGTGGACTTCAACATGGGGCCGCCGCCGTACCCGCTGGAGTACATCCTGCGCGACGCCACCGCGCCGGACGGGCGCTACCACGGCAACGTGGGCAAGGAGACCTCGGTCATCGTCGACTACCCGTTCGTCACGGGGCGCTCCACGCCGGACTCGTACCTGTCCGGCGAGAAGCTGGTCGAGGTGCTCGAAACCGGCCTGCGCCGCTACGGCTGGTGAATCCCGTGAGCAGCCGCCCGGCCAAGAGGGCCGTCTTCGAGCAGTTCGCCGCCGACGGCATCGGCGTGATGTTCGGCAACCCCGGGACCGTGGAGCAGGGCTTCCTCGACGTCCTGGAAGAGGTGCCGGGCTTCCGGTACGTGCTGGCCCTCCAGGAGGCCGCCGCGCTCGGCATCGCCGACGGCTACGCCCGGGCGACGGCCGGCCCCGCGCTGGTCCAGCTGCACACCGGCGTCGGCCTCGGCAACGCCGTCGGCATGCTCTACCAGGCCAAACGCGGCCACTCGCCGCTCGTCGTGATCGCCGGCGAGGCCGGCGTGCGCTACGAGGCGATGGACGGCCAGATGGCCGTGGACCTGGTGGCGATGGCCGCGCCCGTGACCAAGTACGCCACCAGGGTCACCCATCCGGGCTCGGTGCTGCGGGTGCTGCGCCGCGCGGTCAAGACGGCGATGACGCCGCCGCGCGGCCCGGTCTTCGTGGCGCTGCCCATGGACGTGCTGGACGCGGAGACCGACGAGCCCGCGCTGCCCAGCACCATCCCCAGCCGGGCGACGGTGCCCGTGCCCGAGGAGCTGGACCGGGCCGCCGCCGGGCTGCGCGCGGCCCGGCGCCCGG
>NZ_BAAAMU010000204.1:0-12716 GCF_039529435.1 Nonomuraea maheshkhaliensis | reverse complement strand
CGCGGTGCTGCGCGGCAGCCCGGTCCGCTGCACGAGACCCGCCAGCGACAGGACGTGGTGCCCGGCGTCGAAGGCGCGCAGCACGGCGAAGGCCCGGTCGATCACCGCCTCGCCCGCTTTCTGGGACGGCGCGGGTGTCCCCGGCGCGGAGGCCGTCTTGGGCGGATCTGATGCCGGCACCACGGCCAAGAGCCTGGACGCTGACCGGCCCGCTCCGATCTGCGTCTTGACCGACGCCGTCTCGGTCAGGAGGCCACGAGCGCCTGGATGCTGACGGTGGCCGCCCCGCGCGCCCACTCCTCGAACGGCAGGGGGCGGATGGACAGCGGGCAGTCGGCGGCGGTGCCGAACGCCTGGCGCTGGAAGCCGGCCCGGATGTGCGGCTCGAACAGGTCGTAGGCCGCCAGGCCCTCGCCGGAGACCACGATCCGGGCCGGGCCGACCAGGTTCGCGACCGCGGCGATGCCGGAGCCGATCGCGTCGCCGGCCCGGGCGAAGACGGCGCCGACCGGGGCGTCGCCGTCGCGGGCCAGCGCCACCGCGTCCTCGAAGGTGAGCTCGGGCCGGCCGGTGGCCGCCCGGGCCTGCCGGACGATGGCGTCGGCGTCGGCGATGGCCTCGACGCAGCCGCGGCTCCCGCAGTGGCAGGCCGGGCCGTTCACGTCGATGCCGATGTGGCCGATCTCGCCGGCCACGCCGTGTGAGCCGGAGACGAGGCGGCCGCCGACGACCAGGCCGCAGCCTATGCCCGCGCCGACGGTCACGAGGGCGAACGACTCGGCGCCGATGCCCTCGCCGAACCAGTGCTCGGCGGTGGTCAGCGCCTTGACGTCGTTCTCCACGGTGACGGTGAGGCCGGTGAGCTTCTCCGCCCGTTCGCGCAGGGTCAGGTCGTGCCAGCGCAGGAACGGCGAGTACCGCACCAGGCCGGTGGAGCGGTCGACGTCGCCCGAGACGGCCAGCCCGAGCCGGCGGGTGCGGGCCCGGTAGCCGCCGGGGATGTCGAGCGAGCCGGGACGGTCGAGCAGTTCGTCGACGAACTCGCCCAGCTCGGTGAGGACGTAGTCGACGTCGGGCGCCGACAGCCGCCGGTGGGCCGAGGTGCGGACCTCGGCGCGAAGGTCGCAGACCACGCCGATCAGCTCATCACCGGTGATCTTCACGCCCACGAAGAACTCGCGGTCGGCCCGGATCGCCAGCGGGCTGGCCGGACGCCCGGCGCCCGGCCCGGTCCGCTCGGTCGCGGCCAGCTCCTCCAGATAGCCCGTCTCGATGAGCGGACGCGCCGCCTTGGTGACGGCCGCGGAGGACAGGCCGAGCCGGCGGGCGAGGGCGACACGGCTCAGCGGGCCCTCGGTCAGCACGGTGGTGAACACCGCCGTGACTGCGGGCGCGACGGCGTCAGCCTCAGGAAACATGACCGAAATCTAGGCTCAATAATTTCCTTCGTCAAGTATTGATTTGGCCGCGAGCGCGGACCTACGCTCGCTGCACTCCCCGCCCATGCTCCCATGATCATCACCGAGGAACCAGATGCCCCCTTTGCTGTACGAGCCCCGCCGGCGCCTGTGGCTGCTGCGGACCCCGTCCACGTCGTACGCCGTCCGGATCGACGAGGACGACGTCGTGCGGCACGTGCACTGGGGTGCGGACCTGACCATGGCGCAGGCTCTGGAGCTGGCCGAGCGCACCCCGGCGGCGGGCAGCAGCTTCGACGCCGTGGGCGGGGCGGAGGAGCTGGCCGTGGAGGGCGGCGCCCGCTTCGGGCCGCCCGGCCTCCAGGTGCGCTTCGCCGACGGCACGCGCGGCGTCGAGTGGCGTTACGCCGGCCACGACGCCGATGACGGTTGTCTGAGCATCCACCTGGACGACCGGCACTACCCGCTGCGGGTCACCCTGCACTACCGGGTGCACGAGGACAGCGACGTGATCGAACGGTGGACCACCGTCGAGAACCGCGACGAGCGACTGCCGATCACGGTGCAGCGCTGCGACAGCGCGGCGTGGACCCTGCCCTGCCGGGGCGGCTACCGGGTGAGCCACCTGGTCGGCGGCTGGAACAGCGAGTTCCGGCTGCGCCGGTCCGAGGTCGCCACCGCAGAGACGGTCTTCACCAGCCGGCGCGGCATGACCAGCCACCACGCCAACCCCTGGCTGGCCTTCGACGACGGCACGGCCGGCGAGGAGCACGGCGAGGTGTGGAGCACCGCGCTGGCCTGGAGCGGAAGCTGGCGGATCACCCTGCACCGCGACCCGGCCGGCCGCACGACGTGGACCGGCGGCCACGGTCACGAGGGGCTCACCTGGTCGCTCGCGCCCGGCGAGACCCTCAGCACGCCGGTCTTCGCCGGCCTGTTCACCACCGGCGGGTTCGGCGCGGCCAGCCGGGCCTGGCACGCGTACGTCGCCCGGCACGTGCTCCGGCACCCCGGGGAGCTGCGGCCGGTGCTCTACAACTCGTGGGAGGCGACGGGTTTCGACGTCGACGAGGCGGGCCAGATGGCGCTGGCCGCGCGGGCGGCGCGGATCGGCGTCGAGCTGTTCGTGATGGACGACGGCTGGTTCGGCCGGCGCGACGGCGAGCACGCCGGCCTCGGCGACTGGACGCCCAACCCGGACCGCTTCCCCCATGGCCTGCGGCCGCTCTCCGCCGAGGTGCACCGGCTCGGCATGCGGTTCGGGCTGTGGGTCGAGCCGGAGATGGTCAACCCCGACAGCGACCTCTACCGGGCGCATCCGGACTGGGTTCTGCACATGCCCAACCGCGGACGCACCGAGCTGCGGAACCAGCTCGTGCTCAACCTCGCCCGGCCGGACACCGCCGCCTGGGCCCACGCCTGGCTCGACCGGCTGGTGACGGAGCACGACATCGACTTTCTCAAATGGGACGCCAACCGGCCGTTCACCGAGGCCGGCTGGCCCGGCCACGCCGACCCCGACCGGTTGTGGATCGAGCACACGCGGTCGGTCTACGAGATCATGGATCGGCTGCACGCCGATCACCCCGGTCTGCGCATCGAGGCGTGCTCCGGCGGCGGCGGGCGCGCCGACCTGGGCATCCTCGCCCGCACCGACCAGATCTGGACCTCGGACAACACCGACCCCGTCGACCGGATCGCCATCCAGCACGGCTTCAGCCAGCTCTTCCCGGCCCAGGTCATGGGCGCGTGGGTGACCGACAGCCCGAACGTGGCCACCGCCAGGCAGACCCCGCTGCGCTTCCGGTTCCACGTCGCCATGGCCGGGGCGCTGGGTGTCGGCGGCGACCTCACCACGTGGACCGAGGACGAGCTCAAGGAGGCCGCCGAGCTGATCGCCACCTACAAGCGCGTCCGGCCGGCGGTCCAGCACGGCACGGCGTACCGGCTCACCGGGGAGGGCGCCCTGACGGCGGTGGGATACGCCCACGCGGACCGGTTCGTGGTGCTCGCCTGGTGCCCGTCGCGCCCGTACGGCCATCAGCCCGGCCCGCTGAGGCTGACCGCGCTCGACCCCCGCGCCACCTACCGGGATCCGGACACCGGCGCCACCTACTCCGGAGCCGTCCTCGTGCGCTCCGGCCTCCCCCTCCACCTGCCCGAGGGCGACCACGCCAGCGTCCTCGTCCAGCTCGACCGCATCGAGGACTGACCCATGGCCATGTTCGACCTTCCCCTCGACCAGCTGCGCGACTACCGCCCGGCCCTCGACCAGCCGGACGACTTCGACGCCTTCTGGTCCCGCACGCTCACCGCCGCCCGTGAGCACGACCTGGCGGCCCAGCTGACGCCGTACGACGCGCTGCTGCCCGGGGTGCGCGTCCGCGACGTGCGCTTCAGCGGCCACGACGGGCAGCGGGTGGCCGCCTGGCTGCTGGAGCCCGCCATCGGCGACCGGCCGCTGCCGTGCGTCGTGCAGTTCATCGGGTACGGCGGCGGGCGCGGGCGTCCGCACGAATGGCTGCTCTGGCCGGCCGCCGGCTACGCCGTGCTCGTGGTGGACTCCCGCGGCCAGGGCGACGGCGACACCCCCGACCTGCCCGGCGACGGCACGCCCCACCACAACGGCCTGATGACCCGCGGCGTGCTCGACCCCGAGCAGTACTACTACCGCCGGCTGTTCACCGACGCGGTGCGCGCGGTGGACCTCGCGGTCACCCTGCCCGCCGTGGACCCGGGCCGCGTCGTGGTGGCCGGCGCGAGCCAGGGCGGCGGCATCGCGCAGGCGGTGGCCGGCCTGCACCGCCAGGTCCGGGCCGCGCTGATCGACGTGCCGTTCCTGACCCATTTCCGGCGGGCCACCGAGATCACCGACTCGTACCCGTACCAGGAGCTGTCGAACTTCTGCGCGGCCAACCGGGACCGGGTCGAGCAGGTCTTCCACACCCTGGGCTACTTCGACGGCGTGAACTTCGCCGCCAGGGCCACCGCGCCGGCGTTGTACTCCGTGGGCCTCATGGACGACGTGTGCCCGCCGTCCACGGTCTACGCCGCCTACAACCACTACGCGGGGCCGAAGCGGATGCAGGTCTGGCCGTACAACCGGCACGAGGGCGGCGGGACGTTCCAGGCGCCGGTCCAGCTGCCCTGGCTGCGCGACCAGCTGGCATGAGGAGTGCGATGTCTTCCACCGTTCTGTACTACGACCGCCCGGCCGAGCGCTGGTTCGACGCGTTGCCGATCGGCAACGGCCGGCTCGGCGGCATGGTCTACGGGGGTGTGGACGCCGAGAGCGTCCGGCTGTCGGAGTCGACCGCGTGGTCGGGGGCGCCCTCGGCCACCGGCGTGAGCCCCACCGCGCTCGGCGCGTTGCCGGACGTGCGGCGGCTGCTGTTCGAAGGCCGGCCGGCCGAGGCCCAGCGGCTGGCCGAGGAGCACCTGCTCGGCCGGCCGGCGACGTTCGGCACCAACCTGCCGCTCCCCCGGCTGCGGCTGGATCTCGGCGGCGGCGCGTTCCGCGGCTACCGTCGCCGGCTGGACCTCGACGACGGTCTCGTCCTGGTCGAGTACGAACAGGACGGCGTCCATCACGTACGGGAGGCCCTCGCCTCCCATCCCCACGGGGTCATCGCGCTGCGCCTGACGGCCGATCGTCCCGGCGCGGTCGGCTTCACGGCCGCCCTGGACGACGGCGTGTTCCCCGGCGAGGGCACGTTGACCGCGCCCGGCGTCGCCTTCAGGGGCCGAGCGGTCGAGTCGCTGCACAGCGACGGCACCCAGGGCGCCACCGTCGAGATCCGGGTCCGGATCGAGGCCGAGGGCGGAACGCTGCGCCGCGACGCCGAGACGGTCACCGTCACCGGCGCGGACGCGGCCGTCGTGTGGGTCGCGGCCGGCACGGACTGGGCCGGCGCCGACCCGGCCGGCCAGGCGGAGCGGCTGATCGCCGCCGCCGTCGAGGCCGGCTACGACGCGGTGCGCGGCGCGCACATCGACGACCACCGCCGGCTGATGGGCCGGGTGTCGATCGACCTCGGCGCGCCGGTCGACCTGCCCACCGACGTCCGCAGGGAGCGCCTGGCCCGCGGCGAGCGCGACGACGACCTGATCGCCCTGTACTTCCAGTACGGCCGCTATCTCACCATCGCCGGCTCCCGGGAGGACTCGCCCCTGCCGCTCGCCTTGCAGGGCGTGTGGAACGACGGGCTGGCCAGCACCTCGGGCTGGAGCGACGACTTCCACCTCGACATCAACACCCAGCAGAACTACTGGGCCGCCGAACCGGCCAACCTGGCCGAATGCCAGCTCCCGCTGGTCCGCTTCCTCCAGCGGCTCGCCGAGCACGGCCGCGACACCGCCAAGGCGATGTACGGCGCGGACGGCTGGGTCGCGCACACGGTCACCAACGCCTGGGGCTACACCGCGCCCGGCGCCGGCATGGGCTGGGGCCTGAACGTCACCGGCGGCGCCTGGCTCGCCCTGCACCTGTGGGAGCACTACGAGTACCAGCCGGACGAGGAGTACCTCCGCGAGGTCTACCCGGTGTTCCGTGACGCCGCGAAGTTCCTGCTCTCCTACCTGGTGCCCCATCCGGTCCACGGCTGGCTCGTGGCCGGCCCCTCCGACTCGCCGGAGAACTGGTACCTGGCACCGGACGGCACCCAGTGCTCGATCGCGATGGGCAACACCGCCGACCGCGTCTTCGCCGAGGCGATCCTGCGGATCTGCGGCCAGGCCGCCGCCATCCTGGACCTCGACCCCGACCTGCGCGAGCGCGTCGCCGCCGCCAGGGAGAGGTTGTCGCCGTTCCAGATCGGCCGGCACGGTCAGCTGCGGGAGTGGCTGGAGGACGCCGAGGAGGCGGTTCCCGCCCACCGGCACACCTCACACCTGTGCGCGCTGTTCCCCGAGCGGCAGATCACGCCGCGTCGCACGCCCGAGCTCGCCCGTGCCGCCGAGGTCGTCCTGGAACGCCGTCAGCGGGCGCCGGGCTGGGAGCAGACCGAGTGGGTGGAGGCCAACTTCGCCGCCTTCCACGCCCGTCTGCTCGACGGCGACCAGGCGCTGACCCACCTCACCAAGCTGATCACGGACGCCAGCGAGGCGAACCTGCTCAGCTACTCCGTCGGCGGCATCGCCGGCGCCGAGCAGAACATCTACTCCTTCGACGGCAACGCGGGCGGCACCGCCGCGATCGCCGAGATGCTGCTGCAGTCCGACGGCGAGGAGGTCGAGCTGCTGCCGGCGCTGCCGTCCGCCTGGCGCGACGGCTCGGTCAGCGGGCTGCGCGCCCGGGGCGGCTTCACGGTCGCCGTGTCCTGGCGCGACGGGCGGTTGCACGAGGCCCGGATCCAGTGTGACGAGGCGGCGCGCACCCGCGTCCGCTATCGCGACGCCGTCATCGACATCGCCTGCCATCCGGGGGAAGGACTCGTTCTTGAGGAGCACCACTTCACGACCTGATCACGGCGCGTCGCCGCTGGTGGTGGAGGTGACCGCGTTCGGCGCCGACCCGACCGGCCGGGCCGACTCGGCCCCGGCGGTCGCCGCGGCGCTGCGGCACGCCAGGACCCTCCGCGGTCCCGTCGCGATCGTGTTCGCCGGCGGCACGTACCAGCTCTACCCCGAGTATGCCGGGCTCCGTGAGCTGTACGTGTCCAACACCGTCGGCGCCGATCAGCGTTACCGGGACAAGCGGATCGGGCTGCTCGTCGAGGACATGAGCGACGTCACGATCGACGGCCGCGGCGCCAGACTGATCTATCACGGACTGCAGACGGCGTTCGCGGCCATCCGTTCGGCGAACGTGACGTTCACGAATCTCTCCATCGACTACGCCGCCCCGAAGGTGATCGACGCGACGGTCGCCGCGGCCGGCGTCACCGGCGGGCGGGCCTGGCGCGTCCTGTCCCTCCCGCCCGGCACCCGCTACCGCGTGGACGGCGCCCACATCACCTGGCTCGGCGAGACGAGCCCGGCGAGCGGGCAGCCCTACTGGTCGGGCGTGGACGGCCTGGCGTACACGCAGATCCACGACCCCGCGGCGCAGCGGACCTGGCGGGGGGACAACCCGCTGTTCACCGGCGTCGCCGCGATCACCGACCTGGGCGCGGGCCGGATCCGCATCGACTACGCGAGCGCGACGCCACCCGCCGACGCGGGCCTGGTCTACCAGATGCGGCTCATCGAACGCCTGCACCCGGGAGCGTTCATCTGGGAGTCGCGAAATGTCGTGATGCGCTCGATGAACGTGCACTACCTCCAGGAGTTCGGCGTCGTGGGGCAGTTCAGCGAGGACATCACGATCGACCAGGTCACCTTCGCACCGGACCCCGCGTCCGGCCGGACGTCGTCGTCGTTCGCCGACCACGTCAACCTGTCCGGGGTCAAGGGCAAGGTCACCATCACCGGCTGCGCCTTCGACGGGCCGCACGACGATCCGATCAACGTGCACGGGACCTACCTGGAGGTGACCGGCCAGCCGGAGCCGGGCATGCTCACCCTCGCCTACAAGCACCCCGAGACGGCCGGATTCCCCCAGTTCTACCCCGGTGACCAGGTGCGCTTCATCGACAGGCGCACGATGGCCCCGCTCCCCGGCCCGCCCGCGACCGTCATCGCGGTGGACGGGCCGAGCGGCACGGACCACGCCCGGCCGCTGACCACGATGACGGTGACGTTCGACCGCCCGGTGCCCGACGGCGTGGCGGCCGGCGGCACGGTGACGGAGAACCTCACCTACACACCGGAGGTCGTCGTCTCCGGCAACGTCTTCCGCAACGTGCCGACCCGCGGCGTGCTGGTGACCACGCCGAAGCCGGTGCTGATCAGCGGCAACCGGTTCGACGGCATGTCGATGGCGAGCGTCCTCATCTCCGCCGACGCCTCCTCGTGGTACGAGTCCGGCGCGGTCACCGACGTGACCATCAGGGGGAACACCTTCACCCGGCCCGCCGGTCCCGTCATCCTCGTGGAGCCGACCAACGAGGTCCCCGCCGAGGTGCACCACGGCATCTCGGTCGAGGACAACACGTTCGACCTCGGCTCCGACGTGACCGTGGCCGACGTCAAGGGCGTGCGCGGATTCCGCTTCACCGGCAACGTCGTACGCCGCCCGGACGGGCCCGAGCGGCCGCTGTGCGTCTTCCACGACAGCTCCGGCATCATGATCGACGCATGAGGGGAGTCCCGGCCGGGCCGGGACTCCCCTCACGTCAGCTGCTGGGCTTGTTCTTGTCGTACGCCTGCTGGTAGAGCTCCAGGTAGCGCTTCATGCCGAGCCCGTCCAGGCCCTTGACCCAGGCGTCCCACTCGGTGTCGATGTTCTTCGCCCCGGTGACGAACGCCAACTGGCCCTGGCTGACGTAGCTGTCGAGGTTGGTCTTCAGAGTGGCCAGCTCGGAGACCACGCCCGGGTCGGTCCAGACCTGCGCCTCGGGGAAGACCTTGGCCTTGTCCACGTGCGGCTCGTACACCTGCGTCGCCTGGAACAGCCGCCGTTCGAGACCCGCCTCGGAGTAGATGTCCTCCGGCACCGCCTGGGCGTTACGCAGCGGGAGCGGGAGGTGGTACTGGCCCATGGATTCCCAGGCGATGTTCTTCGGGGTGCCGGTCAGGTTCTTCCAGACGGGCTTCGCCTTCGTGTCGAGGGCCACGTCGTCGGGGCCGGGCTTGACCCAGCCGACCCCTTCGGGGCCGGAGTTGGCGATGATCGCGCCCTCGTCGGTGTACATGTAGTCGAGCATCTTGATCGCCGCGACGCGCGCCTCCATGCTCGACTTGTTGGTCAGCATGAAGGTGTAGCCGATCGAGGTCGGGTTGTTGTACGCGGTGAGGCTCGTGCCGTCGGGGCCGGTCAGCGGCGGCGCGGCGTCGTACTGCTCGTCGCGGCCGTCCTTGGAGCCGAGTTGGACGAAGATGCCGGGCCACAGCACGGGCGAGGAGCCGATGCGGACCGCGTCCGGGTCGTTGCCGACGGCCTGCAGCGCCTCGGCGTTCTGGGTGAAGGAGGCCTGGTCGATCAGGCCTTCCTCGTAGAGCGACTTGATGTACTTCAGGCCCTCGCGCCACTGGGGCTTGTCGACGGACGTGGTCACCTTGCCGCCTTCGAGCTGGAGCAGCGACGGGACGCCGTTGCCGGCGCCGTACGGGGCGTAGGCGAACGCGCCCATCAGGTAGCCGATCAGCGTGCTGTTCTGCTTGTCGGTGGTCATCGGGACCTCGTCGGCCTTGCCGTTGCCGTTCGGGTCCTTCGTCTTGAACGCCCGCAGCACCTCGCGCAGTTCCTCGGTCGTCTTCGGCATCTCCAGCTTGAGCTTCTTCAGCCACGCGGAGTTGATCCACAACTTGTTGGGGTAGGTGCAGTGGTAGCAGTCGGACCACTGCGGCAGCGCGTAGATGTGCCCGTCCGGCGCGGTCGACATCGCCTTGAGCACGCTGTTGGAGTCGAGCGCCTTCTGGATGTTCGGCGCGTGCTGCTTGATCAGGTCCTCCAGCGGCATCGCGACACCCTGCTTGCCGAGCTTCTGCAGCTCGGGCTTGGTGAACGCGTCCACGTAGGGGATCAGCAGGAACAGGTCAGGGTAGTCGCCGCTCGAGATCGCGATCTGGCGCTTCTCCTTGGCCGCCGCGCCGTCCATCGTGGTGGACTGCCACTGGAACTTGATCTTGAACTTGTCACTGAGCAGGGCCGTGGTCTGGTTGGTGTCGAGCTTCATGTCGGGGTTGGCCGCCGCCATGACCGAGACGACGACCTTGTCGCCCTCCATCTTCGCCTTCGGGGCGCTGTCCGTGCTGCTCTGGTTCCCGCCGGAGGAGCAGCCCGCCGCGAGCAACGCCGCGGCGGCCACGACTGCGGCGATCCTGTTTCCTGGTGAATGCGGCTTCATGGCACTGTTCCTTTTCTTGATTTCCTTCACCCCTTGACCGCCCCCACCATCGCGCCCTTGGTGAAGTGCCGCGCGATGAACGGGTACATCATCAGCACGGGCAGGCTGGAGACGACGATGAGCGCGTATCTGAGGACGTTGGCGAGCTGGATCTGATGCATTTGCTGGGCCAGATCCACGGCGCCCGTCCTGGGCGTGTTGAGAATGAGGATGTTGCGCAAGACGATCTGCAGCGGGAACAGATCAGGGTCTTTGAGATAGACCAGGGCGTCGAAATAGGTGTTCCACTGATAGACGGTGTACATCAGCGCGAGCACGGCCAGCAGCGGCTTCGACAGCGGCAGCACCACCGACCGCAGCGTCCTCATCCCGCTCGCCCCGTCCAGCATCGCCGCCTCGTACAGCTCGTCGGGGATCGAGTTCGCGAAGAACGTGCGGGCGATGATCACCTGCCAGACGCCGATCGCGTTGGGAATGAGCAGGGCCCAGCGCGTGTCGAGCAGCCCGACGTCCTGGACCACCATGTACGTCGGAATGAGACCGCCGGAGAACAACATCGTGAAGATGAGCAGCGTCATCAGCACATTGCGCCCGTAGAAGGATTTGCGCGACAGCGGATACGCGATGGCCACCGTCAGCGTGACGCTGATCACCGTGCCGGCGGCGGCGTAAATGAGCGAGTTGTAATATCCCTGCAGGATCTCCGCGTTGTTCAGGATGGTCCGGTACGCCTCCAGCGAGAATTCCACCGGCCAGAACCGCACCCGGCCCGCGTTGACCGCCGCCGGGCTGCTGAGCGAGCTGGCCACGATGTAGACGAGCGGCAGCAGCACGATCGCCAGCACGACCAGCAGCATGAGCCTGACGACGATGAGCACCAGCCGGTCGCCGAGCGGTTCGCGGACCTTCGACGCGGCCGGGCCGGTGCGCCGCAGCCTGGAGGTGAGCATGGTCGTCATCGCCACAGTCCTCTTCCGGTGATGCGCCTGGCCGCGAAGTTGACCACCAGCAGCAGGCAGAGATTGACCACCGAGTTGAACAGGCCCACCGCGGCGGCCATGCTGAAGTCCGCGTTGATCAGGCCGGTCTTGTAGACGTAGGTCGGGATGATCTCCGACTGCGCGAGGTTCAGGTTGTTCTGCAGCAGGTACGCCTTCTCGAACCCGATCGCCATCATGTTGCCCACGCCGAGGATCAGCATGATCACCGCTGTCGGCATGATCCCCGGCAGATCGACGTGCCGGATCCGCTGCAGCCGACCGGCCCCGTCGATCTTGGCCGCCTCGTGCAGCGCCGGGTCGATGCCGGCCAGCGCGGCCAGGTAGATGACGGCCGCGTAACCGGCGGTCTGCCAGACGTCGCTCCACACGTAGATGTGCCGGAAGGCGTCCGGCTCGCCGAGGAAGTCGATCGGGGCGACGCCGAACAGCGCGAGCACCTGGTTCACGATGCCGATCCGGGGCGAGAGCACCAGGATGATCATCGAGACCACGACCACGGTGGAGATGAAGTACGGCGCGTAGGTGACCATCTGCACGGTGCGCTTGAACCAGCCGTTGCCGATCTCGTTCAGCGCCAGCGCCAGCAGGATCGGGATCGGGAAGCTCGCCAGCACCACGTAGAAGGACAGGAGGAAGGTGTTCTTCAGCAGGTCGACGAAGACCGGGTTGCTGAACAGCCGCTCGAAGTTCTGCAGCCCGACCCAGTCGCTGTCCCACGGGCCCAGCACGGGGCTGTAGTCCTTGAACGCGATGACGTTGAAGGCCATCGGGATGTACTTGAAGATGATGAAATAGGCGACCGGCACGCTCACCAGCAGGTACAGCTGCCAGTGCAAGCGCCAGGACTTGCGCGCCTCGGACCAGCGGCCGCGCCGATGCGCCGGGGCGGCCGGGCGGGCCGGATCCTCGTTCGCGCTCGGCGAGCGGACCGGATGCGAAGTGGTGGCCGACATCAGACCGCCCGCTTCCGGGCGGATGGGCCGGTTCGCGCCGGAACCGCACCCAGGCCCGAGAACGCCACCCGAGCCGCCTGCGGGACGACGAGTCGAGGGGTACCTGACGGTGTCCTCACAGTCACACCTCCCCCATGCGGGGTGGGGTGGCGGCACCCGGCGCGCCGATTTTTAGAAACATGGCCGAAACGTAAGCCCAATAATTTCCTTCGTCAAGTATTGATTTGCCGCCCGTATCGGCCCTACGCTCGGCGGCACTCTGTGCTCGTCATCCATCCGGCGCCGAGTCCTCGCGTCTATCCGAACCGCACATCCGCACCGGCTTCGAGCGCCGGGCCTCGGGTGCCGCACCCCAGCGGTCGCCGTCCGTCTCACGCCTGCCGTTCGAGGATCGGTACTTCCACCAGGAGGTGTGACCGTGAGGTCACCGCTACGTTTCGCCGCACCTTTAGGCGG